>MKSX01000028.1 GCA_001897445.1 Alphaproteobacteria bacterium 33-17
ATTCCAATCCTTCTTTTACTCAACACCACTTCCTTACCTTTTTTACATATCAGCTGTTGCATTAGATTCTAGAATTTAGGTTCTATATTTCGTTTGTAAACTATTGATAATATTAAGTTTACTAAAGCGATATTATAAATTTATTGATATTTTGTTAAAAATAGGTTAATATTGCGCATTATTTAATATTTCTATGGTTTTGATATGTCTAAGCAAATTAACTTTACCCCAGCAAATGTACCTGTTTACAATGAAGCTCCTGAATGGTTTTTAAAAATTACTGATGCTGAAAAAGCTTTTCAAGAAGACTTACACAATAATGGGTTTAAAAAAGTGGGATCTATTTTCGGTCTGCCTCTACCAAAAAGCGATGATAGTTTTGAGAAGTTACATCAATATTTACAAAAATTAAACGAGGATGATAGAAGGAAAGCTGTAAACTATAGGCTTACAAATGGCGACCACGCAACAAGTATATTATACAGAGCAGTATTAAATGGTAAATATGATCTTTGTAAATATTTACTTGAAAACGGAGCATACGTAAATTTAGGTAATTGCCGAGAAGATTTAGGATCACCTTTACATAGGGCTGTTTACGAAAATAATTTAGAGATTGTAAAGTTACTAGTAGAGAATAAAGCAGATTTATTTGAGCGAGCTAGAATTATAAATAACACAAGAATGACTCCTTATGAAGTTGCTAAAGAAATGTCAGGTTGTGGTGACATAGCAAATTATCTTAAAGATGCTATGAAGGCTAGAGATAAGGAAATGAATAATAGATTAACATTTGCTCCGACTGCTCAAAAGGCTTTAGTATTTGGTCAAAATATTCTTAGAAGAATAGGGGTGGCATTTTTATTTGATATGGCACTTGCTGCATTTGCTCCAAAGGCTGGGAATTTATTTGCATCAAAATATGTAAGAAAAGCTGCCGCATATTTTTTCTCAAGCTTCGTAAATTATTTCCTGGAACTTGCAAGTTTTAATCTTCCAAAGCCATTGAATTTGTTGTTAATGGGTGCACGTGATAGTAATAAAGATAATGCTACTTTAATGGAATATATTAAAAAAGAGCAAGTACTTAATTTCTCTGGTGGAGCAAGAATTCTAAACCACAGATTTAAATTTAATTTCACAGATTTTATATTAGGGACTAGAGCACTTAAAGAATATAAAAAGATTGGAAAGTAATTTATTATAATTCAGGAACAATTGAAGTTATATATCAAGAAATATATCTAAATATTTGTAGACTTTTTGTTTCAAATCCTCGGTTATATAAGGATCCATGTAACTTGCATGCACTGCATTTTTCGGTTTAACTATAAGCCAGTCAATCATTGATCTTGCAGAATTAGGAATATTCTCAGGGTCTGGAATTACTTTTGTATCAGTTGACGTATCATCAGCTTCAAACATCAATAACTTAATAGGCTTTTGTGGTCTTAAAAAACAGCGTCTGGCATCAAATAGTATTATATCATTACAGTAATCAGAATATTCATTTACAAAATATTTTGCAATATCACCACCGTTAGAATGACCGCCTATAATAAAGTTATCTAAATTCACTTCAGGTAATTCCGTTTTAAGCTGATCAAGAACAAATGATATATTCAGTACGCCCCTTTTGTATAAATGCTCCCTAGCATAATGCTGAATGTCATCAAGATTAATAGTTTCTAATCCATCAGAATCACCGGCAGTATCATGTTGAATGGTAATAAATGTATAGTTTTTATTAACAAAATAGTTTGCAAGCCAAGTATGTTCAAGATGAGCATATACAAAGTCTGGCTTAGTAAATTCTTCCTGTCCCTGATATCCTGGGTTAAAAATCATAGTTTTAACAGGACTTGTTGCATCAGGATAATATATCCTTACAGGAATATTTCTACTTCTGTCATTATCTTTAAAATTAAAATCTAAAATTTCCATAATTTATCCCATTAAAAAAGGCGCCTAGAAAGGCGCCTTTAATATATAAGCTCTCTTGAAGCTCAGCAATAATTAGTGGCTAACTACAACTGAAACTGCACGACGGTTTTGAGCATGAGCTTCTTCTGTGTTACCAACAACAGCTAAGCGCTCTTTACCATAAGAGATTGTAGATAATCTTTTAGCATCTACACCTAAGCTGATAAGATATTTCTTTGCAGCTTCAGCACGACGTTCACCAAGAGCAAGGTTGTACTCACGTGTACCACGCTCATCCGCATGACCTTCTACAGTTGCGTGAACGTTTGGATACTGTTGTAACCAAGCAGCTTGTCTAGCTAATGTTTCTTTTGCGTCTTCTCTAACGTTTGAACGATCGAAATCGAAGAAAATTCTGTCGCCAACGTTAGCTTCTAAATCTGATTGTGTACCTGGAACGATATGAGCATTTTCAGCACCACCAGCACCGCCAGCGCCACTACCAAACCCTGTACCACAAGAAGCTAAGAAAACTACGAAAGCTAAAGAAAGAAGTTGCTTTACCATAATAAACTCCAAAAAAATTAAGTTACATTGTATAACCTGTGTTTAAGTTATACATACAAAACGTACAGTAAGTACATTTTATTTATGTATAAGTCAATAGTTATAATATGTAGTTATTTGAATATTGCTATAAATTATTTACCTAAAATGCATATTTGAAATACAAATTTTTGCAGGTGTTGTAATTTTACTATAAATAGAAAAGGCTCTTGAGTAAGAGCCTTTAGCATTACCTGTCTGTAAAGCTTCCTGTATTAAGCCTTTCGCGCCAGTAGTTAAGTAAATCAAGCATAGTTGTTTCAAATGAAATTTCTGGTTTCCAGCCCGTATGCTTGAAAAATTTTGATGTGTCAGGAACCTGAAGATCCGCATCGATTGGGCGAAGTCTTTCAGGGTCAGTTTTAACTTCAATTCCTTTAACTGTGGAGTGTGAAATTAAAAAATCTAGCATTTCTTTAATGGTGCATGTATAAGTACCGCCGATATTATAATACTCACCACCAATCGGATTTACGGTAACTAACATATGATATGCACGAACAGCGTCCCTTACGTCTGCAAATGTTCTTAGTGATTCAAGGTTACCAACTTTTACGACAGGTGCCATTAATCCTTTTTCGATCATTGCAATTTGTTTAGCAAACGTGGATTCGGCAAATACGTCACCTCGGCGAGGACCTGTGTGTGTAAACATTCTGGTTGTCATTACAGTCATATTATATGCTTCTGCATAGAATCTTCCAACCAGGTCAGTACCTACTTTAGAAATTGCATAAGGTGAAGCAGGGTGAAATGTACATTCTTCATCAATTGGAACTTTTTCTTTTGGAACTCTACCAAATACTTCAGAAGAGGCACATACGTGAATTATTGCATCGCGTTTATGATTTTTAAGAGCGTCAAGAAGCCTTGTTGTTCCCTGAATATTTGTATCAAGTGTATCAACAGGTGCTGTAAAGCTTGTTTGCGGATAGCTTTGAGCTGCCAAATGAAACACATAATCAGGCTGAACATCTTTAATAATATTATTTAGTGAAATATCGTCACGTAAATCCCCATATACTAAAAACACGCGATCTTTTTTGTTAATGCGCTCTATTATATGACTAATATTATCAAGTGGACTACGCCATCTGATCATTCCATAAATATCCCAGTCAGTTTTTTCTAATAAAAAATCTGCTAAGTGGGATCCAACCATTCCAGTAATGCCCGTGATTAAAACTTTCTTTTTCATAAGTGACTCATTGATATAATTCTTAGTTGTTACTTACCGCGAACCATAAATTTTTATAAAATTTTAGTCAAGGAATTTTGGATATAATTGACATTGGGTGCTTCAACTGATAGTTTGGGCTTGAAAATTTTTATTGGGAATGTTTATGCAAAACAGTAATCTTACAGAAAGATTGTATAAATCTATGCTGCTTATTAGAGAAGTTGAAGAACTAATTTGCAAAGTGTATTTTACAGATGTTATTAAAAGTCCTGTACATTTATCTATTGGTCAGGAAGCAGTTGCAAGCGGTGTTTGCGAAGCATTAAATAAAGATGATTTAATCGCTCATACATACAGATGTCATGCTACTTATATTGCAAAAGGCGGAAACCTTAAGCAAATGATGGCAGAGCTTTATGGCAAGAAAAATGGCTGTGCTGGTGGCAAAGCAGGTTCTATGCATCTTATTGATTTAGAGAGCGGTATTACAGGAGCATCTGCAGTAGTTGGAACAACAATACCAGTATCTGCAGGATATGCGCTTGCTCTTAAAAGAGAAAATGCCAAAAATAATACATCAAGAATTATGACTTCATTTTTTGGCGATGGATCTACAGAAGAAGGTTGTTTTAGTGAAACTATAAATTTTGCAGCACTTCATGATTTACCAATGTTATTTGTATGTGAGAATAATGGTTTTGCAATTCATAATCCTTTAGAGAATAGATGGGCAACGCCTTACTTGCTAGAAAGAATTGCTACATACGGTATTAAAACAAAAGCAGTAAGAAGCGGTGATGTACTTGAGATATATGAAGCAACCAATGAACTTCTAGAATATATTAGAACTACAAAAAAACCTGCATTTATTGAAATTGATACTTACAGGTATAAAGAACACGTAGGACCCAAAGACGATATTCATCAGGCATATAGAGATCAGTCGGTATATCAAAAATGGAGAAGCCATGATCAAATTGATATGTTAGAGGCAAAACTTCCTTCTGATATAGTACAGAAAATAAAAGAGCAAGTTGCTCAGGAAATTGAAGAAGCAAAATTATTTGCTGAAAATGATTTATTCCCAACAAAAGAGGACTTATATGCAAACGTCTACGCTTGAAAATAAAGAATTAGAGCAAAATCAGGAAATACGCGAGATCACTTATGCTGTTGCTATTAATGAGGCGATTGAGCAGTCAATGGAGCAGGATGAAAACGTTTTCTTATTTGGTCTTGATGTTGATGATCATTTGGGAATTCAGGGTTCTACTTTAGGTCTTAAAGAAAAATTCGGTAAGGATCGTGTTTTCGGTACTCCGCTATCTGAAGATGCTATGACTGGTGTTGCAATAGGGGCTGCTATGCATGGTATGCGTCCAATCCACGTACACATTCGTATGGACTTTGTATTGTTAGCTATGAATCAGCTTATAAACATGGCAGCTAAAGCAAATTATGTTACAGAAGGTAAGGTAAAAGTACCAATGGTAGTAAGGGCTATGATAGGAAGATCATGGGGGCAGGGTGCACAGCATTCACAAGCGCTGCATTCTATGTTTATGCATGTTCCCGGTATTAAAGTTATTGCACCATCAAACCCTTATGATGCAAAAGCAATGCTTGCTGCTGCTGTTAGAGATGATAATCCGGTTATCTTTATTGAGCATAGACTTTTATATAGTACAAAAAACTTTGTGCCAACAGACTACATTGAAGGTGAAATTGGAAAAGCAAGAATTTTTATCGAAGGTAGCGATATTACAATCTTAGCTGTTTCTCATATGGTTATCGAAGCATTAAGAGCGCAAAAAATTTTAGCTGCCTTAGGTATTAATGCAGAAATTATCGATCCTGTTACGCTCAGTCCAATGGATTATGAATCTGTTGTGAAATCATTTTCAAAAACCAAAAGGTTGCTCATAGTAGATAACGCATGGCTGCCTTGTGGATTGTCCAGTGAAGTTATGGCAAAAATGATGGAAATGCTTCCTAATGGAATAGATGAAAAGCCTTTAAAAATGGCGCGTGAAGGTTTTGCATTTACAACATGCCCAACAACCAGGGTATTAGAAGATCATTTTTATCCAAATCCGCTTACTATTGCAAAAAAAGCATATAAGTTAGTAAAAGATGCAGAGCTTGATGAAAATAGTATCCCCGCAGTAGCATTTGGTGTTAGCGAAATTGATGCATTTAAAGGACCATTCTAAATAATATGAGTCAGGTTTTATTTTCAATAATTACAGTTGTCAGAAACAATATTAATACGATTGAAAAAGCTATATTATCTGTAGTTGAGAATAAGCCTGACTTTATAGAGTATGTTGTAATTGACGGACAGTCTACTGATGGAACTCTTGATGTAATCAATAAGTACAAAGACAAAATTGATATTTTCATATCTGAAAAAGATAGTGGAGCAACCAATGCTATGGCAAAAGGCGCCAAACTAGCAAAAGGCAAATACATAGGGTATGTTTTTGCCGATGACTTTTATGAAGGTGATATTTTAAAAAATGCTAAAATAATTGCTGACCATAAATCACCTGACATTATTTCATTGCCTTGTAAGTTTATAGATGAAAACAATCAAGTTTTACGTACATTTGAAAGTTATGATCAAAAGTCTTTAAATATATATAATGCGCTATATTATCCGAATATTGGCGCAAAGCTTATTAAAAAAGATGTTTTTATAGAAAATAACTATTTTTGGGAACAAGACGATGATGGTTCAAATTTTATTGCGGCTGATCTAGAGTTTATATTGAAGTGCGTTCTTAATAAAAAAAGCTTTGATATTCTCGATAATAGTGGGTTTTATAACTATTTAGTTCATCAAAATTCTACTACGTTTGGAAATAATCGTA
The DNA here is from genome assembly GCA_001897445.1 of Alphaproteobacteria bacterium 33-17. Classification (NCBI taxonomy): domain Bacteria; kingdom Pseudomonadati; phylum Pseudomonadota; class Alphaproteobacteria; species Alphaproteobacteria bacterium 33-17. The sequence continues at coordinate 6,583 of MKSX01000028.1, forward strand.
GAACTATCCTAAAATGTTATAAAGAACATGTAAAAATCTATAACCGTATCAAAACTAGCTATAAAACAATCGATAAAACTGATTATAAAGTTCTAAAAAAATGGTATTTAAGGGCATTGTCACGAATAATTTGTTACGAGCTAATTGAAACTAATATTATAAATTCTTTAAAAACACTACTGACACTAATTGTAAATTTGTACAAATATTAACATATTTGTTGTAATATTTTATTCTATAATTCATAATTATTAATGAAATATATATAAAGGTTGATTATGAAAGTTTTAGTCAGTTTAATCGCTTATGGTTTTTTATCAGTAATTACTCTCAATAATATGTATGCAAATGATAAAGAAAGCTGGACATACACTGGAGAAAAAGGTGCTGAAAACTGGGGTAAAATTCATCCTGATTATACTGTATGTGAAACAGGGAAAGTGCAGTCTCCTGTAAATATTAAAAATTACGTAGAAGCTGACCTTGAGTCTATAAAATATAATTATATAAAAGGTAGTGGGAAAATTATAGATAAAGGGCTTAACTTTCAGCTAAATTTTGATAGTGGCAATACGATTATAGCTGAGAAAAAAACTTATGAGCTTTTACAGATTCATTTTCATACTCCTAGTGAATATCATATTAGTAACGAAGCGTATCCTATGGAGCTGCATTTAGTTCATAAAGAAAAAGACTCTAATACCTTAGCAGTAATTGGTATTATGTTTGAAGAAGGTGAGGCAAACACTGAAATTGAGAAAATGTTTAAAGCTATTCCTTCGGGCGATGCAAAAGAAGTTACTATTGATAATCTTGATTTACTTAAGCTATTGCCGAAAGATGAGAAGTATTTCAGATTTATTGGGTCACTAACTACCCCTCCTTGTGACGAAGGGGTAAACTGGTTTGTAATGCAGCAGCCTATTACAGCTTCTAAAGAGCAAATTGAAATGTATAAAAATAAATATAAGATGAATGCCCGTCCATTACAAAACAACGAGCATCAACTTATAATTAAGGATAATAAGTAATTTGATAGGTATTTATAACTAACTATTTTTCTTTATAACGTTTAAGCAAAATCCTGAGCTTGCCTGTATTGGCTCACTTACAATTCTTAAATTAGCCGTTTTGAGAAGATCTTTTATATATTCTCTTGAATATGTATACTTCATATAGTCTTTACTTATTGATCTGCTTTCTAAACGATCGTCGAACTCAAAACCAAGTATCATAGCGCCGCTTGTTAAAAGTTTACTTTCTACTTCTTTAAAAAAGCCTGGCAAATCGTTTATGTAATTTATGAGACTTAAGCAAAGAATAATATCATGCTTGTCTTTCTGATTAGATAAATAATCTTTAGCATCCATTAAATGTGTTTCTTCATATAAATCAACACCACTTGAAAGCTTTCTTTGTTTTGCCCATTCTATCATTTTCTCAGATATATCAACGCCGCGTATTACAGGCATTTTACCTAAAAATTGATAAATACGTTTTGTGGTATAGCCATTGCCGCAGCCAACATCAAGAACAGAGACCTGATCTTGCTCAAATTTAAATAAATTATGGTTATGCATAAACTGAATAATGTATGCTTCTCTTTCAGTTTTATCTAACTGTGTATAAAAAGGTGCTACTAAGTCAAAATGAGCTTTTATAATGTTTTCAGGTATATTATCCTGAAACTCTCCAGATAAAGCATCTGCATAATAGCTTGCAAAAGGATGATTAGGGATAGCTTTAGCAACATATCTAAACTCTTCTTTAGCATCACCTTCCATACCGTTTATCATCATATCAAAAGCATTAAAAAATCTAAAGCCTGTATAATTAGGATAGAATTTACGTAAAAACTTTAGTCTAAACCTTAAGTCACTATAATTTTTGTTAAATATATAATAATAGCAAAGCTCTTCGTTTGACTCAGCTATATGATGGAATTTATAATTTATTTCTTTCCAAAATCTTTGGAGTTCCTCTTGAAGATTAGCAATGAGGGATTTCATTTTAACAATTACCATAATTCATAAACATATAAAGTTATATATCAATATGTTAGCAAATAATATACAGGGTTGCAAAGGATAAATAATTTATATATTTAATAAATTATAGTTTTAATAAAATTTGAAGTGGCGTAATTATCTTGCGCCACTGATTGTATGAATGCTTCCAGATATATAAGCTGCACTTTTTGAACATAAGAAGAAGGCAAGATCAGCAACTTCTGAAGGCTTACCTTTTCTTCCTAATGGAATGGTTTGATCTTCTATAACATCTTCCGATTCATGAATTATTGCAGGACTTATAGCGTTAACTCTAATTCCACTTTCAGCCATCTCACGGGCATAACCAATAGTAAAGCTGTTTAGAGCGCCTTTTAAAGCTGCGTAAACTGCAATCTTATTTCCACCAAATTTAGCAGACTCTGAAGATATATTGATAATTGAACTGCCGTTTTTCATAATGCTGCTAGCATGTTTACAAAGCTTAATGGCATTAGTAAGACCTACCATAATTTGATTGTCTATTTCTTCATCTAACATTGATATTAAAGGCTGGCGTAAAGGCTTAATAACGGCATTGTTCACTAAAATATCAAGATGATCGAAATGCTTTTCAAAATGTGATATTATGTTACTTGCAGCATGAATATCAGTCATATCCTGCTTAAATGCTATGCATTCTTTACCAATATTTTTAATATCTGCTGCAAGCTGATTTGCTTCATCATTGCGGCTATTATACGTAAAGAATATATTATAACCGTTTTCAGCAAATTTTTTAATAATGGCAGCTCCAATAGGACTTGAGCCGCCAGTTATTAATAATGTCTTAGACATTTTCTGTTACCTTTTGTGGTACGTGAGCGCTATCAGTAAACGCATTATACCTGTTGCTTAAATTGTTTTGGTTATTTAAATACCAATTGATTGTTTCTTTAATGCCTTCTTCAATGGATGTCTCACATTCAAAGCCATAGGATTTAGCTTTAGTCATATCCATAAGTCTTTTTGCATCACCTTTTGGCTTTGTTTCATCAAAAACAAGCTCAATAGGTGAGTTTGGAAGATTTCTGCAAATGATTTCTGCAACTTCTTTAATGGTAACGCCAGTACCGCTACCAAGATTTATCGGCTCATTAATACCTTTTTCTACAGCAAGCATCATACCGCGCGCTACGTCTTTTGCAAAAATAAAATCACGAATTGGTGAGCCGTCTCCCCAAACAACAAGTGGGTTTTCAGTCATTGCTCTTCTAATTAGTGATGGTATTACCATAGCATTTTCTGGATCGAAATTATCATAAGGACCATAAACGTTAGCTGGTCTTACTATAGAAATTTTATCCCAGTCATATTCAATTTTATAGCTTTCCGCCTGAAGTTCGCCCATTCTTTTTGCCCAGCCAGCGAATCTGTCATTTGGTGATGGGAAAGTCTTCCAAACATCATCTTCATAAAAAACTTCATTAGGGGAATATACGCCTACAGAACTTGTAAAAAGATATCGCTCACTACCCGCTCTTCTTGCTGCTTCCATCATGTTAATACTAAACTGAAGTGTAGGAACAAAAAAGCTTGCAGGACGTTTTGCAGTCATTGCAGGCGAGCCTTTGACTCCAGCTAAGTTAAACACAATTTCTTGATCTTTACAAACTTCTACGCAATTTTGGAACTCACGAAGATCAAGTCTTTTAAATTTAGCGCCATTTGGAACTCTTGAAGGATCATCAAGTGATGCAACCGTAACGTCTGCACCCTGGGCAATCAGCATTTCAACAAGTGGTCTGCCAATAAGACCTGTTCCGCCAGTTACCAATATACTTTTTCCTTTATAAAACGACATCACTTGTCTCCTTTAGTTTTAATGTTTGCGGGTCAATATTTTCTTTCCACCACGATAAAGTATCTTTAATACCTTCATCAAGGTTTACTTTTGGCTCCCACCCAAGTTCTTCTTTTGCTTTTGAGCAGTCTAAAAATAAGCTTGTTTTAATGGTTGGTTGTGATAAATCATGCTCAATTTTAAGCTTTTTACCGGAATAATTTACAATCTTGTGAACTAGGTCTTTGATTGATACAGCTTTTCCAAGTCCACAGTTATATAAAGCATATTTAGATTCTTGATTATTTATTGCCATATCAACAAAATTCGTAAGATCATCAATATGCAGTAAATCTCTTTCTTCTTCACCGCTACCCCAAACTACTACTTTTTCATCAGCAAGCATAACCTTAGAGATTGTTGCACCAAATACGTGGCTACGTTCAAAGTCATATTTGTCATGCGCACCATATATATTTGAGTGTCTGATAACCGTATATTTTGTATCACTTATGGATGCAAAAAATTCTGCCATTTTCTCGATATAAAGCTTTGTATTGCCAACACCAAAATATCTTGGATGAAGCGGTTTGCTTGCGTCAAAATCAGATTCTTTAAGCGCTATATCACTAGACTGATACATTACTGTGCAGCTAAAGAAAATAACGTGCTTTACGCCTTTTTCCATTGCGCTTCTGAAAAGTAATGAATTCATTACAGCATTATCGGTCACGTGTATAAATGGTCTTGTAACAATATCTTTAGAACCCGATGTTGTAGCAGCGGCTTGTACAATAATATCTACACCATCTAAGACATTGTTGATGTCAGATGCTTCGCATAAGTTTGCTTTATGCCATGTAACATTTGCTATGTCAAAACTTGGGCGTTTGTTATATACAGCATGTACATCGTATTTATTTTGTGCTGCAAAGTATTCCAGCATATTTCTGCCGATAAATCCTGTTGCGCCTAATACTAAAAGTTTTTGCATTTTATTACCTTAAGCTACTGTTTCGGCTGTATTTTTATGTGCAGATACGTAATTATTTTTAATAAATGTTTTGATTACATTTGCTACATATTCACATCCTGCTTCTGTTACTGCTTGGTGGCATCCTAAAGAAAAACCACGTGCCATAATGCGGTTTGCATTTGTCATGTCGCCAACTAACTTATGCTGAAACATTGTAAGAGCAGGGTGTTTTGCCATGTTACCTGCAATAATTGGACGTGTTTCAATTTTATTTGACTGAATGAAAGATGTAATATCTTTAAGACCAAAATTTACATTCTCTTTTAATATAAAGTTACAGCCAAACCATGTAGGCTCACTTTCTCTTGTAGCATGCTGGAAGTCAAAAATGTCTTCGTATTCGCTAAGTAATTTTTTATATGTATCAACGTTTTCTCTTCTTTTTGAAACAATTGAGTCGAACTTTACAAGTTGCTGCTGACCAATTACTGCCTGAACTTCTGTGATTCTTAAGTTGTAACCAAGGTTTACGAAAATAAATCTAGGGTCAATATCAGGATACATATCAATGTATTTTTGTTTTTCGTCTGCTTCTCTTGACCAGCCATGCGCTCTTAAAATTCTAAGATTTTCAGCCATTTCAAAGCTATTTGTTGTACATATGCCACCTTCTAATGTTGTGATATGATGGCTGAAGAAAAAGCTAAGTGTACCAATATCACCAAAAGATCCTACGTACTGATTTTTGAATTTTGCGCCCATAGATTCGCATGAATCTTCAATAACAAACAAATTATGTTTCTTAGCAACTGCCATAATTTCTTCCATGTCACATGGATTGCCATAAACGTGAACAAGTTTAATAGCGCGTGTTTTTGGAGTAATGGCTTCCTCAATATGCTTTGCTGTCATATTGAATGTTTTAGGATCGCAATCAACAAATACAGGTACTAAACCGTGCTGAATAATAGGCCAAACTGTTGTAGACCAGGAAAGTGCAGGAACTATAACTTCGTCACCTGGTTTCAAATGATTTTCTGTTTTTGGATTGGAGAGTAAAGATACAGCAAGTAAGTTTGCAGATGATCCTGAATTATTTGTAACAGCATACTTATGTCCAAATTTCTCGGCGTATTGCTCTTCAAAGGTTCTAACCTGTTTACCCATTGTAACATATGTTGATAACATTTGCTGAGTTGCAGCAAAGACTTCTTCGTGAGAGAAAGTAGGTTCATGAAGACGGATTACAGGATTTTCAGGATTAAATTCAAAATTGAAATTTTCTGCGCAGTAAGCTTCAATTCCTTGCTTAATAGTATCGAGATGTTTAGACATAGATTTACTCCATTAGTTCATTTCAATTGCCTTATATAACTAATTAAGATAAATTGTCGAGGGATTTTTCAATTTATAATTAGGAAGTTTTAATGAAGGCTGATAGCAAAATACTTATAACAGGAGCAACTGGTCTAATTGGCTCGTCTTTAAAGAAAATTTTAGAGCAGCAAGGGTATAAAAATATTGTATGTATTGCTTCAAAAGATTGCGACCTTAGAAGTAAGCAAGAAGTAGATAAACTATTTCAAAGTGTAAATCCTGAGTATGTATTTCATATGGCGGCTATTGTGGGCGGAATTAAAGCAAACTCGACTTATCCTGCTAAATTTATTTATGATAATACAATGATGCAGGCAAATATTGTTCATGCATGCTATGAATATAAAGTTGCAAAACTGCTTTTCTGTGGATCATCTTGTACTTATCCAAAAATAGAGAACGCTACAATGGATGAATCAAAGCTATACCAAGGCATGCCAGAGCCAACAAATATTGCATATGCAACAGCTAAGCTAAATGGTGTTATAATGTGTCAGTCATACGCAAAAGAACATGGTTTAAATGTTGTCATTGTTATGCCGACAAATACTTATGGTACTAACGATCATTATAACTTAGAAAACTCACATGTTATACCCGCATTAATAATGAAATTTTATAAAGCAAAGTCTGAAAATGCTGATAAAGTTACTTTATGGGGAAGTGGAACTCCATATAGAGAGTTTATTTATTCAGACGACGTAGCTGATGCATTTGTATTTTTAATGAACAATTATAATTCAAGCGAAGTAATTAACGTTGGATCTATGGAAGAAGTAAGAATTAAAGAGCTTGCTGAAATCGTCAAGGAAGTTACGGGATTTGCAGGAATCATTGATTTTGACCCAAATTATCCTGATGGGATAATGCGTAAATGCCTTGATTCAAATAAATTATTTAATATGGGGTGGAAGCCAAGTCTAAAATTAAAAGACGGTATTAAAAAAGTGTATGACCACTACTTATCAGTAGTTACTCAGGAGGCTTAAACTTATTTAGCAAGGGGATGGTACCTGTCTACTATTCCCTTGAGCCTTTTATTACTAACATGAGTATATATTTCGGTTGTTGCAATATCTTTGTGACCTAGCATTTCCTGAATAACTCTTAGGTCGGCCCCATTTTCTAATAAATGTGTTGCAAAAGAATGCCTGATAACATGGGGTGAAATAGTATTTGGGTCTATTCCAACAAGTATTGCAACCTCTTTAAGAAGTTGAAAAAACCTTTGCCTTGTAATATACCCTTGCTTTGCTTTAGAAGGAAATAAATATAAACTATCATCCAGAGGGCTAGTTTTGCGCCATTTTAAATATTCATGAATTGCTTTAATGGCATCTGGGTATAATGGAACAATGCGTTCTCTGTTGCCCTTACCAATGATTCTAAGGATCGGCTCTTTAATTAGCTTTTCTAAATTTACATTAGAAGTTTTAAGTGATATAAGTTCTGTAACCCTAAGTCCGCTTGCATACATAATATGAATCATACAGCTCAACCTTGCTTCTTCAAATGTATGATTTGTTTCATTTGCATATGATAAAATTTTATCAATTTCAGCTTTTGAAAGATATTTAGGTATTTGCTTCCCCGTTTTACCATGTTTTAAAAGAGAGGTGGGGGATATCTCTATGATATTCTCAGACACTAAAAAATTATAAAAATGCTTGAACGCCGATATTTTACGGTTAATAGAAGTTTGTTTGGTATTTTCCTTTCTCAAGAAATTCAAATAACCATTGATTTCATCTGAAGTAATTGAAACCAGGTTTTTATTCACGTGGTTGCAAAAGAGTATTAGGTCAGTAACATATGATTTAATACTGAGTTTACCTAAACCTGCTTCAGATACTAAATAATTTTGAAAATTTTCTAAAACTGTTTGATTATTTTGTATGAGCATTTAGCTTTATTTCAGAGCTTACTTCTTTAAATTCTGGGTTGCTTATATTTGTTCCGTAAAATATTAAACCAACTATAAGTGCTATTACTAGCAAAATTGCATATTTTAAATTTGATAAAAAGTTAGATTTTTTCATTTTGCCTTGATTATTCTTTATATTTAATGTTTACTAGCTATGAAAATAATATTGTAATTATAAGCAGCAATCAAGATGAATTTTATACTTAGAACACCAATAGTACTTGTTGGCATGATGGGGTCAGGTAAAACTACCCTTGGAAGTAGGCTTGCTGCATCTCTAAATGCACCTTTTTACGATACTGATAAAGAAATAGAAAAAATAGCCTGTTGTTCGATTTCAGATATTTTTTACTATGCAGGTGAAGAATATTTTAGAAAAGTTGAAAAGCAGGTAATTGATGCTCTTCTTACAGATTCAATTCCTAAAGTTATAGCATCAGGTGGGGGATCATTTATTCACCCGGAAGTGCGTAAAGTAATAAAAGATAAAGCATTATCTATATGGATAAAAGCAAGCGCTCATGTCTTATTAGAAAGGGTTTCAAGAAGAAGTGACAGACCGCTATTAGAGACTGGTGACAAAAGAACTATTATTGAAGCTTTAACCTCCCAAAGATATCCTATTTACTCAGAAGCGGATATTATAGTAACCAGCGATAACCATACTCATATCGAAACAGTAAAGCACATTATCACTGCAATCCAAAAATATAATGAAGAAGATGCAAATAGATAAAAAATATAACTCTCAGTATAAAACTAAAGTCGAAATATCTGATGCATTTGATTTTAATATAGATGTAAAAAAAGATAGCAGATTTTTTATTATTACTGATAGTAACGTAGCAAATTTATACCTTCAGGAAGTTTTAGCAAAAGTAAGCTCTAAAGGTCAAGCTGAATTTATAATTATAGATGCTTCTGAAAAGAGTAAGTCATGGGAAACTATAGGGAAAATCATAGATGAAATTATAAGTTTTGACCCCAAAAGATCAGATTACATTATTGGTCTTGGTGGGGGCGTTATTACTGATATTGTAGGTTTTGTTGCAAGTATAATTAACAGAGGTACTCGGCTTATTTTAATACCTACTACTTTGCTAAGTATGATAGATAGCGCAATTGGTGGTAAAAACGGTATAAATTATAATAATTTTAAAAATAAAATCGGGACAATTTATCCTGCTAATAATGTTATTATCGCAACTTCAATGCTAAAGTCTTTAACTGAAGCTCAAATTCTAGAAGGTGTATGCGAAGCTATTAAAATCGCAATTTGCAGAGACATTAATTTTTGTAAGTTTTTGCAAAATAAAAAATATGATATCTTAAATTTAGATTTTAAACTCATCAGAAAATTAATAACAAAGGCAATAAAGCTTAAGAATCAGGTGGTTGGAAAAGATTTGCTGGATAGTAACCAAAGAATGATACTTAATTTTGGTCATACTATTGGTCATGCAATTGAATCATATGAAGAAAATAAAATTCCTCACGGTATAGCTGTGGGTATGGGTATGTACATTGAAACTGATTTGCTTCATAAGCTAGGGCTATCATCAAAGAAAACAAGTTCAGCAATTAAATCTCTTTTGGAAGCATATGATGTTCCGGAATATTTAGGAAATTTAGATAATATCATTGAGATTGCTGTAAAAAGTGACAAAAAAAGAGCTGAAAATAATACTATTAATCTAGTCGTGCCAAATAAATTGGGTGAAGCTTTAATTAAGAAAATAGATGTTTCTAAAATCAAAAATGTGTCTTTTGAATCCTAATTAAGTTATTAAATTATTTTTAATTTGCGCAAATTGTAGATTTTACTTGTATAGTCATAAATTCCTTGTTATTAATATCTCGAATTTAGGATTTAAGCGGATGTGGCGGAACTGGTAGACGCGCCAGATTTAGGTTCTGGTAACGAAAGTTGTGGGGGTTCAAGTCCCTTCATCCGCACCACGTTTTACACATATATTGAAGGATACATTTCATGCAAATTAGTGAAATTGAAAACCAAGGCTTAAGTAGATCATATGATATTACTGTAAGCAAAACACAGGTTGAAGAAGAAGTAGTTAAAGAAATAGCAAAAATTCAATCTACAGCATCATTACCAGGATTTAGAAAAGGTAAGGCTCCGATTAAAATCGTAAGAGCTAAATACGAAGATCAGGTTATGCCAGATGTAGTATCTAAATTGGTAGATAAAAGTTTTGCACAGATTTGCAAGGAAAACAATGTAAGACCTGCAACAAAGCCAGATGTAAACTTCAAAGATTTTGACAAAGGTGATGACTTAGGATTTACCCTTTCTTTCCAGATTTTCCCTGATTTTGGTAAAATTGATTTCTCTGCATTCACTGTAGACAAATATAAAGTTGTTATGGGTGAAGATGACATTGAAAAAGTAGTTGAAGACCTTAGAAAAAACATGAGAGATCTTGAAAGCGCTGACGATAAACACAAAATCGTAGAAGGCGATGTTGCTGTTATTGATTTTGTTGGAAAAATTGACGGAGTTGAATTTGACGGCGGTACAGGCGAAGGTCATGAGCTTACAATCGGTTCAAAACAATTTATTGAAGGATTTGAAGGTCAGTTAATCGGTCATAAAAAAGGCGATAAAGTTTCTGTTAAAGTAACATTCCCTGAGAACTATCATGCAGCTGATTTAAAAGGCAAGCCTGCAGTATTTGATGTAACAATTCAAGACATTAAAATTCCTGGAGAATTACCTGAAGTTAACGAAGAATTTTTTGCTAAAATCGGAAGTGGTATTAAAACTTACGAAGATTTAAAAGAAAAAGTAAAGCAATACAAAGATAGAGAATTTGCAGGTGCTGCGCATTCTTTAAGTAAAAAAGATTTATTTGATAAATTGGTTGATCAGTTAGATAATGACGTTCCAGAGCAACTCTTAAAAGAAGAGCTTGAAGAAGTTAAAAAAATGAATCCAGCTGATGATGAAGAAGAGAATATTAAAATTGCTAAAAGACGTGTTCTTTTAAGCTTATATTTTATTAAATTATCTGATGATGAACATATTCATGTAAATCAACAAGAAATCAGAAATGCAATTTTAGATCAGGCAAGAAACTTCCCTGGAATGGAAATGCAAATTGTTGAGCTTTACAGTAAAAATCAGGTTTTCTTAGATCAAATTAGAAATTCAGTGCTTGAAGATAAAGTTGTAAACCACATTATGGGCAAAGTGAAATTAAATGAAATTGAAATTAGCCCAAAAGAGTTTGCAGAAAAAATATAAGCATGCTAGATTATTGCTAAATATGTTAATCTTTTAATGAAAAGGTAGTAAAATGCATGATATCATAAGCAAATATGAAGATTATATGAACCTAGTTCCTATGGTCGTAGAGCAAACAAATCGTGGTGAACGCGCATACGATATATTTTCTCGTTTGCTTAAAGAAAGAATTATTTTCTTAGTTGGTCCTGTTGAAGATAATATGGCTAGTTTAGTGGTTGCTCAGCTTCTGTTTTTGGAAGCTGAAAACCCAGAGAAAGACATATGGATGTACATTAACTCTCCGGGTGGTGTTGTGACCGCTGGTCTCTCGATATATGACACTATGCAATATATTAAACCGAAAGTATCTACATTATGTATCGGTCAGGCTTGTTCTATGGGATCGTTATTGTTGACTGCAGGTGAGCCAGGCATGAGATATGCTCTTCCAAATGCAAGAGTAATGATTCATCAGCCATCTGGCGGGTTTAGAGGTCAGGCAACTGATATCGAAATTCATGCAAAAGAAATATTAGATCTTAAAGCAAGGCTTAATGATATTTATGTGCATCATACAAAACAAAAGCTAAAAATTATTCAGGACAATATGGAACGTGATAACTTCATGTCTGCTGACAAAGCTGTTGAGTTTGGTCTCATCGATAAAGTTGTTCACAAGCGTCAGGATGCATAACAATTAAATTTCTATAATAAATCCGGCTGTAAATTTGGTCGGATTTATTGATAAAATACTGTGAAATATAGATTTTCACAAAAAAATAAAAATCCTCTGGTTTTTCAAATTTTAATGTTTAAAATCAGAATGTAATAAAAAAATCTTATTTCATATAAATATAAAAATTTATGTGAAATAAGTAGAATAAACTAAGCTTCTTTGGGAGTCATACATGGGAAAATCAGGCGAAACTGACAACAAAGGCACCCTATACTGTTCATTTTGCGGTAAAAGCCAGCACGAAGTAAAAAAACTAATCGCAGGACCAGCTGTTTTTATTTGTGATGAATGTGTTGATCTTTGTGGTGATATCATAAAAGATGATGCTAAATTATCTGGCGTTAAGAAAGTCGACTCTTTGCCAAAACCAAGTGAAATTGCTGAAGTATTAAATCAATACGTTATTGGTCAGGACAAAGCTAAAAAAACTTTAGCTGTAGCCGTTCATAATCATTATAAAAGATTAATGAATGTCGATAAAAATAGTGATGTAGAGATATCTAAATCAAATATCATGGTTTTAGGACCTACAGGTAGTGGTAAAACATTACTTGCGCAAACACTAGCACGCGTACTTAACGTTCCTTTTGCAATGGCTGATGCAACATCCTTAACTGAGGCTGGTTATGTTGGTGAAGACGTTGAAAATATTATTTTGAGGCTATTACAAGCGTCTGATTATAACGTTGAGCGTTGCCAGAAAGGTATTGTCTACATTGACGAAATTGATAAAATTTCCCGTAAATCAGATAATCCATCTATTACGCGCGATGTGTCAGGTGAAGGTGTGCAACAAGCGCTTCTAAAAATTATTGAAGGTACTGTAGCATCTGTTCCTCCTCAAGGTGGCAGAAAGCATCCGCAGCAAGAATTTTTGCAAGTTGATACTTCAAATATTCTATTTATTTGCGGTGGTGCATTTGATGGTATTGAAAAGATCATTTCTGATAGATTAAATAAAGGATCTATTGGTTTTAATGCGGTTGTTAAATCTAAGGAAATTAAAAAAGCAGGTGAAATGATTAGTAAAGTTGAGCCTGAAGATTTAGTAAAATTTGGTCTGATCCCTGAATTTATCGGAAGACTTCCGGTTATTGCAACACTTCATGATCTTGATGAAGCAGCGCTTATGGATATTTTAACTAAGCCAAAAAATTCTCTTACAAAACAATATGCAAAATTATTTGAAATGGATAATGTAGAGCTTAAATTTGAAGAAGAGGCTCTTAAAGCTATTTCGCAAAAAGCAATAGTAAGAAAAACTGGTGCAAGAGGACTTAGGGCAATTATGGAGGATTTACTCCTTGATTTAATGTTTGAAGTTCCATCAAATCAGGATATTGCAGAAATAATTATTACAAAGGATGTTGTAGAACAGAAATCAGCACCTATAATAGTATTAGCGGACAGTTCCGGAAATAAAAAGAAGAAGAAAGCCTCGGGCAATTAGTCTTTAGTTTTTCAGTAAGTTATGGCACTGTTAGAATGAAAATTCTTAAGTGCCATAAGTGTTTATATTATAAATCTTACTTATAAGAATATGTCCTAACAAATACGTAGGGAGAGTAATAATGCATACAGATCAAGATTTATTTAACAGCAAAGAATTCAAGGAATTGCCAGACTTACTCCCTGTTCTCCCTCTCCGTGATGAAGTAGTTTTTCCAGGTATTTTGGTTCCATTATATGTAGGTCGTGAAAAGTCACTTAGAGCAATAGACTTTGCAACAAATTCAACTGATAGCCAAATTCTGCTTGTTGCTCAAAAAGATGCAGCGATTGAAGACCCTAAATTGGATGATATTTATAAAGTAGGTGTAATAGGAAATATTATACAAATCCTCAAGCTTACAGACGGCACATTAAAATTATTAGTAGAAAGTCATCAGAAAGTTAAAGTGAACAAATATATTGATAATGAAGGGACATTTTTCTGTGAATATACAGTTATTGAAGATCAATTAGATAGTGACGACGTTGAAGTTGAGGCTTTAGCGCGGTCGGTGAAAAACGATTTTGAATATTTTTCAAAATTTACGCGCAGGTCTAATCCTAATCTACACTCAAATATTCTTGCAACTCAAAACCATTTAAAACTTTTAGACCTTGTATGTTATCATTTACCTAATTTAGTTGAAGAAAAGCAAAGGCTTTTAGAAATCGAAGATCAAAAAGTTAGGTTTTTAGAAATTTTAACATATTTGCAGAAAGAAATAAGTCTGATAGACGCTGAGCATAAAATTAAGGCGCGTGTTAAAAAGCAAATGGAAAAAACTCAGAGGGAATATTACCTTAATGAGCAAATGAAAGCCATTCAGCAAGAGCTTGGTGAAGTAGATGATGTTAGAAATGATATTAAGTTACTTGAACAGCAAATTGAAAATACACCACTCAGCAAAGAAGCTCGAGAAAAGCTTACTGGTGAAATTAAAAAGCTTAAAATGATGAACGCTATGTCTGCGGAAGCATCAGTTATTCGTAATTACATTGAGCTTATTTTATCTTTACCCTGGGGTAAGTTTACTAAAAACAAAATAGATTTAAATAAAGCTGAAAAAACTTTAGATTCCGATCATTACGGCTTAGAAAAAGTTAAAGAAAGAATATTAGAATATTTGGCGGTGCAAAAACGTACCAACTCCCTTAAAAGTCCGATTATTTGTTTAGTGGGTCCTCCAGGTGTTGGTAAAACTTCACTTGCTAAATCAATAGCGGAAGCTACAAATCGCAATTACGTAAGAATATCGCTTGGTGGTGTACGTGATGAGGCTGAAATTAGGGGTCATAGAAAAACTTACGTTGGTGCTATGCCAGGTAAAGTGATAAATTCTATTAAGAAAGTGAAGTCTGCAAACCCACTTATTTTACTAGATGAAATTGACAAAATGGGAATGGATTTTAGGGGTGACCCAACTTCTGCCCTCTTAGAGGTTTTAGATCCTGCTCAAAATGCCACATTTGTTGATCATTATGTGGAAGTAGAATTTGATTTATCTAAAGTAATGTTTGTTGCAACGGCAAACTCTACTAACTTACCAAGACCTTTACTTGATAGAATGGAAATAATCAGGCTTTCAGGTTATACAGAAATAGAAAAACTTGAAATTGCCCAGCTCCATTTAATTCCTAAGTTACTAAAAGACCATGGGATTAAAAAAGATGAAGTGACCATTACAGAAGATGCGGTATTAGAGCTTATCAGGTCATACACGCGTGAAGCAGGGGTTAGAAATTTAGAACGCGAACTTGCAAAAGCTATACGTAAGTCACTTCGCAAGATTATGACTTCTGATATTAAATCAATTGTTATTTCAAAAGATAATATTGAAGATTTTGCAGGGGTTAAAAAATTCTTATCTACAGAAGCTGGAAAAGAAAGCCGCGTTGGTCTTACTAATGGTCTGGCATATACCGAGGCAGGAGGTGAGCTTTTATATATTGAGGCAGTTAAAATACCTGGCAAAGGTAATGTTAAAGTTACAGGTAAACTTGGAGAGGTTATGCAGGAATCAGCACAAGCTGCTGTAAGTTATGTAAAATCTAAAGCTAAAGAATTTGGTATACTTCCATCAATTTATCAGAACTATGATGTTCATATTCATGTGCCAGAAGGAGCAACACCAAAAGATGGACCTTCAGCAGGTATTGCATTGGCTACCACTATAGTATCTTTATTTACTAACATACCAGTAAGAAAAGACGTTGCAATGACAGGTGAGATAACCTTAAGCGGTAGAGTGCTTGCAATTGGTGGACTAAAAGAAAAATTGCTGGCTGCTACAAGAAGCGGTATTACAACAGCAATAATTCCTGAAGAGAATAAAAAGGATTTAGCCGAAATTCCAGATGTTATCAAAAATGCACTTGATATCATACCAGTTAGCCACTTAAATGACGTTTTAGAGGTAGCTTTAACTAAAAAGATTGTGCCAATTGCAGATGATCATCCAGAAATTATAGCTATTAATAATCCTAAGCTTATTACTTCAGATAATAAGTTTAATGATAGAGATGAAGTGAAGCGCCATTGATTATAGTACTTTATGTTGATTACATATACGTCATTTCCTCGCTTACCTAGGTTTTACTAGGCTTCGCTCGTTATTTCTATATTTAATCTAACTTAAAAATACTACAAAAAAGAGGTTATACTTAACATAACCTCTTTTTTCACTAATAAGCCAATTTAGCGTTTTTACTTTGTTTGATTGTAGTAACTCCTATAATAGCAAAGGCTATTAAAAGCAGTGTAAATCCTATTAAACTATAGTTATTTGAAAAGTCTTTAATAGTTGGTGTTGTTTTGAATACAAACATTTTGCTGGTAAAGCCGCTAATAATACCTGCAAGAGAATAACCAAACATTACTAATCCCATTACCGATCCTTTTAGGTTTGAAGGAGCAAGCCTTGAGCTTAAGGCATATATGGCAGGACCTACTAATAATTCAGATGCTCCAATTAATGCAAATATGGGCAAAAAAGCTATTAATGATAACTTAGTTTCGGGATTTATGATGCCTACAGATGATAATGCGATAAAACCTAGTCCTACTATTGTAAAGGCGTATCCAATATTTTTGAAGCTTGATATTAAACCACAAGATCTTCGACTCAGAATTTTAGCAACAATTGACCCTAAGAATATGATAGATAAAGGATTTATAGCATTGACTACACTTGAAGGTATTGTATAGCCCATAATTTGTCTCTCTACAAAGTTTTCAGCATATATTATTAGAGTACTACCCATTTGAAGTTCGATACTATAAAACAATGCCATTAAAATTACGGCAAGAGCAATAATTCCAATATTTTTAATCTCTTCTTTACATAAGTTCCTGAAATTTAAAGAAATAATACAAAGCGCAATACCCATAATTATAGGTAAAATATTAAGGCTTTGTTCTGCATTAATAACAGCATATATAATTACTGGAAGTAACAATAGATAAAGACAAAAAACTTTGATAGCTTTAGAAATTCTAAAGTTTTGAAGTCTTCCTTTATCCTCTAAATACCCGTTCATTATATATAGAAAGATATTAGCAATGCACATTCCTATTGCAGCAAGAGAAAAGCCATATTTATATCCGTAAACCTCAGATACTATGCCGCATAATATAGTAGATAATAATGCCCCTATGTTAATACATGTATAGTAAAGTGTATATCCACTTTGTCTTCTTGGATCATCTTTTTGATAAAATTCACCCAGTAAGCTAGCACAGTTGGCTTTAAATAAACCACTTCCTAGCACAATCATTCCGAGTCCTATGTAAAATAAGGTATTTTCAGAAAGGTATATAAAGTCACTGCATGACATTAATATGTGTCCTGAGGATATTATAATGGTTCCTAAAATTATAGAATACCTAAGACCGAGTGCTTTATCGGCAGCCACCCCTCCAATAAGCCTTATAAACTCTACTAATGTAACAAACACTGCGCTAATAGCATATGCCTTGCTATCGCTTGCTAAAAATGATTTCATTAAAAATAATATTAAAATTGCTCTCATTCCATAATAGCTAAAAGATTCGCATATCTGGATTAAAGCTATTAGCCTAAATGCCTTAGGCTGACTTTGAAGTATAGTCATTGTAATTTTTCCTTTTAAATTAAGCGTGTAAATCTAGCGGAGTTTAGAAGACGGGACTTAATATTTAAGAAAGTTTTACTTGGTAATAAAAGTGTTTGAGGAAGCTAGTATTCCAAATCCCGCCTGTTTAGGGCATATAATTGGCTTAAAGCCAATGGAAATGGAAGCGTTTAAAGGAAGAGGTAGCAAAAGCGGTTAAGCCAATTGAAAACGGGCTTTTAGAAAATACAATAGTTTGTACATCTAAGCTTTGCATATAATTTATAATCAAATTAAATTTTGATTAATCTATCACTAATTGATTAATTCGTCAATAGTTAGGGTAATTTAAGTTATAATGAACGTTAAAAAGTCTTGGATATCAAGGAATTTATGTTTAATATAGTTTTTTAATAAAGACAATGTAAGAGGAATACCGAGTTTATGAAATTAAATGGCATTAATCCGCTGGATAACAAAAAAACTGTTATTATTGTAATTGGTAACGAGAAAGGCGGGGCAGGTAAAACTACAACAACAATGCACCTTGCTACATCATTACTTACACTAGGGTTTAAAGTGGCAACAATTGATGTAGACTCTCGCCAGAAAAGCCTTACCCGTTATGTGGAGAACCGCACTAATACAAATGAAAAGAAAGCAGGCGGAGTACTATTAATGCCTCTGCATTTTGTAATACCTGAGTCAAATTCTACTGATTTAAATGAAAAATCCAAAGAGGAAGAGGAGCGTTTTAATGACGCAATAAATCACGCCACCGAAATGGATTTTATAGTAATCGACACGCCTGGCAATAACACATTTTTATCAAATTTATCTCATGCTCATGCTGATATTATTATCACTCCTATGAATGATAGTTTTGTAGATCTAGACGTTTTAGCTAAAGTAAATCCTGATACTTTTGCAATCGAAAAACCAGCGCATTATAGCCAAATGGTTTGGGAGCAAAAAATGAAAAGAGCGGCAAAAAATCAGGAGTCCATTGACTGGATTTTATTACGTAATCGCCTAAGTAATATCGATGCTAAAAATAAAAGAAATATGACAGAGGTGTTAAACAAACTTTCATCAAGAATCGGTTTTAGACATGCTCCTGGCTTTTCAGAAAGGGTAATTTTTAGAGAATTATTTCTGCAGGGTATTACGCTGCTTGATTTAGCTGCGCAAAATATACCTCTTACACTATCACATATTAGTGCCAGACAGGAGCTAAAATTATTTTTAAAGGCTTTAGGTCTAAAAAAGATTGATGAATCGTTAAAAACCTCTAATCTATTTGCTAGTAGTTATGAAATGGAGATAGAGGAGGTTTAAATGACCTTATTAATAGCTGGAGTGATGGCATTTTTTGGATATAAAATGCTCATGGGTGGTTTGAATATTAGAAAGTTGCAGAGTATAATAAAAACCTTTGGAATGCTGATTTTAGCGATATTGCTTATAAAATTTGGTATTACCACGTTAATAATTTTAGGAGCTTTATTTTTTGTAGCAACATCGCTACTTCCTCGAAATATCGATATAAATCAATTCTTTAAGGGATTTAGCGGCGTTGAATTTGGCTCAGGAGCAAGATATCAACAATATTATAACAATACGTCTTCTGCAGCTAATGGCGATACCTTAGAACAAGAGGAAGCATACAAGATATTAGGCTTAAAAGGTGGAGAATCAAAAGAAGAAATAAATAAGGCTTATAAAAAAATGATGGCAAGGTTTCACCCAGATAAAGAGGGTGGTTCGGAGTATTTTGCTCAGAAAATTAATCAGGCTCGAGATGTTTTATTGAAAAAATACGCAAAATAAATGAAAAAAAGGTTGCATCAATTAAAAACCCATTGTATATAACAAGCATAATTTAATATATTGAAATGAAGAATAATCATGCAAAAAGATATTCATCCAAAAAGTAAAGTAGTAAAATTTATCATGCCTAATGGCGAAATTCTTGAAACAATTTCAACATATAAAGGCGATGAGTTCCATTGTGAGAGATCAATTCATGATCACCCAGCGTGGAAGAAAACAGCAGTTGTATCTGATCTTAATACAAAATCAGAACAAGTTACTAAATTCATGGGCAAATTTGGCGGCTTTGACGCTATGTTTGGTCAAAAGAAATAGATAAAGTTAAGGCTGGATAGCTCAGTTGGTAGAGCAAAGGACTGAAAATCCTTGTGTCCCTGGTTCGATTCCTGGTCCAGCCACCACCTTCTAATTTTTATTATAAATGACCGTAAATTTACAAAAAAATAAATTAAATACTTTAAAGGGTATTGCTTTAGTACTCTTTTCTTTATTTTTATATGCGTATTCAGATGCTTTAATTAAAGTATTGCTGAATAAAAACTATTCCGTTGAACAAACAACTTTTTTAAGAGCATTCACAAGGCTTATTCCGCTTTTTGGGGCTGTTGCCTTATTTTACAGAAGCTGGGCTCCGCTCAAGACTAATCGTCCATGGGCGCATTTAAGCAATGCGGTTATTGGTTGCGCTCGTACCTATGCATTTATGTGGGCTTTTAAACTTATACCGCTTGCAGAAGCATCAGCGCTTAGTTACACATCTGCTATATTTTTTGTAATATTATCAGTAGTTTTCCTAAATGAAAAGTTACAAAGATATCATATTATTGCTATAGTTTTAGGTGCTATAGGTGTGGTTATCGCATATAGACCAGGTCTTGAAATATTTAGACTTGGTGCGATTGTTACGCTTGTTGGCGCATTTTTTGCGGCGGTAAATAAGATTATTATTAGAAAACTATCTTTCCAGGATAATTCTCTTGGTATCGTAATTTATCCTAACCTATTCTTACTTCTTATTACTCTTCCTTTCCTTGGTGAAAACTGGAAGCCGGTAGAAATGGAAGACTGGTTAGTATTCCTTGCAATCGGTGCTATGGCGGCCTTAGCACAGTATAGCTTTGCCATTGCTTTAAGGCTTACAAAAGGTTTAACTCTTGCACCATATGACTATACATACTTCTGCTGGATTATTCTGATGGAATACTTATTTACAGATGTAACCCCTACAGAATTTGTTTTAGTAGGTGCAGTATTTATTATTGCAGGTAATGCTGTAATCCTTATGGAAGAATTTAAAAAAGCCAAAGAAGCAAAGAAAAAAATAGAAGCTTTAGCTTCATAGAGGTTTTATGCAAAGTCAAGCAAAAAAGTACAATGCTATCAAGGGGATAAGTGTTGTACTTTTTTCGCTCTTTCTATATGCATACTCAGACGCTCTTGTAAAAATGTTATTAAATAAAAATTACTCAGTGGAGCAGGTTACTTTTTTAAGAGCAGTTTCCAGATTAATACCATTAATTATAGCTTTATTACTATTTTATAGAAGCTTGGCTCCTCTTAAAACCAACCGCCCGTGGGCGCATTTAATAAATGCTGTAATTGGTTGCGGGCGTACTTATGCATTTATGTGGGCTTTTAAACTTATACCGCTTGCAGAAGCCTCAGCGCTTAGTTACACATCTGCTATATTTTTTGTAATATTATCAGTAGTTTTCTTAAACGAAAAGCTCCAAAGATATCATATTATTGCTATAGTTTTAGGGGCAATAGGTGTGGTTATTGCATATAGACCAGGATTTGAAATATTTAGGCTAGGTGCTTTAGTGACATTGGTTGGGGCTTTTTTTGCTTCAGTAAATAAAATTATAATACGAAAACTATCATTTCATGATAATTCTTTAGGTATAATAATTTATCCTAATATCTTTCTTATATTAATTTCATTGCCATTTATTAGTGAAAGCTGGAAGCCATTAGATTATGATGATTGGCTACTTCTAATTGCTATTGGAGCAATGGCAGCTTTATCGCAATATGGTTTTGCAATTGCAATTAAATTAACAAAAGGTCTAAGCCTTGCGCCATATGATTATACTTATTTTTGCTGGATAATAGTTATGGATTATCTTTTTAATAATGAAATTCCTACAGAATTTGTTTTAGTAGGTGCAGTATTTATTATTGCAGGTAATGCTGTAATCCTTATGGAAGAATTTAAAAAAGCCAAAGAAGCAAAAAAACTTGCAGCGCAAGTATAATATTAATAGAATTTATAAGTAAAACAATTGCTTATTAATTCTATTAAATGCCTAAAAGCCTTAAAACCCTTATAAGACTTCATAAAAATGATATCGATAAGCAAATTGAAATTATCGGTAAGATAAATCTTCATCTAGAACGCTTGAACGCAGCATTAAATCATTTAAAAACTCAAATGGAAGAAGAGATGGCAGTCACTATTTATGGTTTTGCTGATATTGCAACTTCCTACATGGCTACTAATATAGAACGCCAGGAAATGCTGAAAAATGAGATTGTGAAAATAGAGGAAAGCTTGGCAAGAGAGCAAGAGATTTTAAGGCTGCTTTTTGAAAGTAAGAAAAAATATGAGATTATAGAAGAAAAACAGATAGCAGAGAAAATGGCAAAAATTGAAAGATTAGAGCAAGCTAATTTAGATGAAATAAATTTAAGACCTAAATAGACCATATTATATGGTCTATTTATAAATCTGCTTTAATAATTTTCCCTAAAGCTAGTTCTAGGTTGTTTTTAATTTCTTCCAGTGAACTAACTATATTATCATTAGAAAAAGATGTTTTACTTGAGTCTAGCTCAATGTTATTGTTAGATAATGCATTTAAAGCGCCCTTAATGGTCATGCCTTTATCGTATAAATATGATTTAATTTTCCGAATATTATCAATATGGCTTTCAGTGTAGTAGCGGCGTCCATTAATTTTTTCAGGAGATATCTGAGGGAATTTAGTCTCCCAAAAACGCAAAACATATTCAGGTATATTTAATATATCTGAAACTTCACCAATTGTTTTATATGTTTTATTGTCTGACACTTTTCAAAACCATCTTACAAATATTTTATAAAAAGCTATTAATTGCTTTCATTTTTATCGTTTTTAGCACTCTCACCATTGATTTTTTGCTTAAGATCTTTGGATACAACATACTTAATAACTGTTCTAGCAGAAATTTCATAATTTTTCAAAGTTTTTGGATTTCTTCCAATCCTTGGTTTCTTACTTTTTTGTTGGAAAGATCCAAAATGCATAATATTGACCTTTTCACCTGTAGTAATACTTTTACATAATGAGTTTACTAATGTATTTATAATAATACCTGCTTCACTCTCAGGGATACCAGCTTTCTTCCCTACTTTTCTTGCAAGTGTTGCACGTGTTACTGAACTTTTCATATGAGCTACCATTCGTTTCATAAAAGTTAATATATTAATAAATATAACATTTTGTAAAATCATCGTCAAATAAATAATTTTTTAAAATAGTTAAAATTTTTACTTTTATTAAATTCTTGATCATGGTATGATTAATTAAAATATTAATTTTCTTGACACTTTTGAGTCAAAAAAGTTAATCTTAATAATATGACATATAGTCAAATAATTTAACTATTCCATGTAGGAGAATACAATTATGGTTGGTATAATTTCTAATACAACAGCGATTGGTGTACAAGCAAGTCTCAAAAAAGCTAACAGTGAGACAGCTTCTTCATCAAAAAGGCTTGCTTCTGGTGAAAGAATTATTGAAGCAAGAGACGATGCGGCAGGTCTCGCTATCGGTACATCACTTCAAGGTAACGTAATCACACTTAACGCAGCTCTTACAAACACTGCTCAGGCTAGCTC
The DNA here is from genome assembly GCA_001897445.1 of Alphaproteobacteria bacterium 33-17. Lineage (NCBI taxonomy): Bacteria > Pseudomonadati > Pseudomonadota > Alphaproteobacteria > Alphaproteobacteria bacterium 33-17. Next base: position 29,973 of record MKSX01000028.1, read on the forward strand.
ACTCTTAGGGGTGGCAGACGGTGCTTTAAAGAATATTGGTGAGATTTTATCTCGTCAGAAAGCTCTTGCAACACAAGCTACTTCAGGTACTCTTGATGCTACAACACGTGGTTACTTAAATCTCGAGTTTAAGAATCTTAAAGATGAGATCAACAGGATTGCTGGATCTACCAACTTTAACGGTATTAAATTATTAGATGGTAGTATTTTTGCTCCTGCTGAAATCAAAACAGATGCTAAAGCTAACGCAACTTCAGTACAAGGTGTACTTACATTTGGTACCGCAGGTGTCGCAATTGCCGATGGTGCAACACTAACAATCAATGGAACTGTAATTACATTTGATACAACACCATCTTCTGACCCAAGACAAGCAGATGCTACACAGACAACTATTGCTGGTAAAGCTACTGCACTTTATAATGCTATTCAAAACGTTATAAACTCTCTTGATCCTGCTCGTGCAGATGATAAAGCTAACTTGTCAGCTCTCAAGTTTGAACTTAATGACACATTAGGTCAAGTAACTATTACTTCTAAATCTTCTGGTACAGAGTTTAACAGTGGTGGTGGTAGAGAAATCAATATTACAGGTAGTGTGACATTTGCTGCTGCAACTGACTTAACATTAAACGGTACAACAGCTCTTAACGTAGCTACAGTATATGACTTAAATACTGCAGGTGGTGTGGCTGGTGTTACAGGTGACCTAAATGCTGGTAAGTTCGCAACTGGTGGTACAAGTGCTTATGACTCTACAGCTTCTACATTTGCTAGAGGAACAGTTTCTGACTCAATCTTAACCGCTATTGACGTTGTAGCAGCTGCTGCTGGTGCTGGTAACGCAACTGGTGTGAACACTTCTGGTGTTTCAAATAACTCAGCTTTTGTTGGTAAAGTTTCAGGCTTTAAGGCTGTTTACTCTTCACCTGACCGTGTTGATTTATCAATTAAAGTTGGTAACTATACTTACCAAGCTAAAAACGTAGAAACAACTCCTGCAGCTGATACTATTGTAAGGTTGTCTTCAATTGAAGATGGTGGCGGATTCTTTGACCTTCAGGTAAATGATTCAGCTACATCTGGTCAAACAGCTGTAACAAACCAAAAAGAATCTGATGATTTCGCAGCTCGTATTGATAAAGCGTTTGAAGGGTTAAATTTCTTCCAAAAACGTACAGTATCAAGCTATGTTGCTGCAGGTTCTGTATTCCCTACAGGTGGTACAACACAAAGCGGTAACTTATCTGGTACATCCTTCAGATTAATTAACAGTTCTTTTGAAAATTTAAAAGTTGAGAAAGTTAAAGTTGAAGCTCCAGTTTCTGGTGGTACAGAAGCATTAATTGAGTTCACAATTAATGGTGAAACATTCAGAAGTGGTTATAACAACTTTGGTGTTACAACTGCATTGGGTAGTTCAATAGCGGCTGCTGCTAACATTGGTTTTGTAAGCACAACTGATCCACAAAAAGTACTTCAGTTCACAAACGGTGCTGTACAAATTGATATTACAAACAAAGCTGAAGCAGAAGGTTTACAAAAAGCTTTTGAAGAAGCGTTTGGTGTAGGTGAAGGTGGAACAAGCTTATCATTCCAGGTAGGTACAAAATCTACAGATACAGTACTTGTACAAATGGAAAGCTCTGCAACAAACAACATTTATCGTAATGCTGATGGTAACGTTGTAGATATTTCTATCGATACACTTGCTAATGCTAACATTGCTGGTGACGTACTTGATAAAGCTATCAGTACTGTAACATCACTCAGAGCTACCATTGGTGCTTTACAATCAAGGTTTGCTTATGCTGCTTCTAACATTCAAAGTAGTATTCAAAACCAAGACTTTGCACGTGGTATCTTCCTTGATACAGATGTTGCTTCTGAGTCTACAAACTTTGCAAGCTCACAAGTTAGACTTCAAGCGAGTATTTCGGTTCTTGCTCAAGCTAACCAATTACCACAAAGCTTACTCAAACTTATTGGTTAATAGTAGGTTTTACAAAAAAAGAGGGGCGTTTATCGCCCCCTTTTTTTTTAGTTTGTTACTAAGGATTTTAAATAACTCGACATAAAATTATCTATATCGCCATCTAGAACACCTGAAGTATCGCTAGTTTCATAATCAGTACGTAGGTCTTTTACCATTTGATAGGGCTGAAGTACGTAAGATCTTATTTGATGACCCCAGGAATTATCAGTTTTAGTAGCACTTAAGGAGTTTATAGTCTCTTCTCGCTTTTTAAGTTCAAGCTCATAAAGCCTTGATTTTAACATATCCATGCAAGCTGCTTTATTTTTATGCTGAGATCTGTCGCTTTGACACTGCACTACTATATTAGTAGGTAGGTGGGTAATTCTAACGGCACTGTCTGTTTTATTAATATGCTGCCCACCTGCACCTGATGCCCTGTAAGTGTCGATTCTTAGATCTTTTTCATTAATTTCAACTTCTACTGCGTCTGTAATTAAAGGATATACCCAAATACTTGCAAAGCTGGTTTGTCGTTTACCTGCTGCATTAAATGGAGAGATTCTAACAAGTCTATGAACTCCACTTTCGCTTTTGCACCAGCCATATGCAAACATCCCGGAAACTTTAATAGTTGCAGACTTTATACCTGCTTCTTCGCCGTCCAGCTCATCTACAACTTCAGTTTTAAAGCCGCGTTTTTCCGCCCATCTTAAGTACATTCTCATAAGCATTAGCGCCCAGTCATGGCTTTCAGTTCCGCCAGCTCCTGCATTTATATCAATAAAACAGTCGTTGCTATCAACTTCCCCTGAAAATAAACATTCAATCTCATCTTTTTTGAGTTTCGCAGCAAGGCTAAGCATTGATGTTGCTATATCTTCCTTAGCGCTTTCATCCTGCTCAAGTTTTGCAAGTTCAAAAAGTTCATATAAATCAGATGCTTCTTGCTTAGATTTATTGTAATTATTTACCTTGGCTTCTACTAATGATTTTTCTTTCATTACTTTTTGGGCATTTTTTTGATCATCCCAAAAGTTAGAACTTAGCGAGCTTTCTTCAAGCTCTTTGAGTCTATTAAAGGCGTTTTGCTTTTCAAAGCGCCCTCCCGAGCAGATCTATTACATTTTCGATATTAGCCCTAATTTCTTCAATATTTTCTATCAATTTGATAATCCTCTATTATTTTAATAGACCCCATCGTCATCAAAATCTTCTAAGTTATTAGCAGAATTATCAGAAGTAGGCAATGATTCATCATAAGTTTCTTCAGGTTCATTACCTGCTTTAAAAGCTTCCTTAATAATTCTTTTTCCATCTGCTTCTTCTTGGGTACTTTTTCCGGTCTTATAATCAATATTTATAAAACTAATTCCTTCCGGTTCTGTAAAGTCATGATCATTATACCAATCTTTTGTACGTTTCATAAAGTCAATAAAAGCTGGAAGTGCAAGCGTAGCACCTGTTACCCTTTGTCCTAATGTTCTAGGTTGGTCATATCCAATATAAGTACCAACCACTAAGTCAGTATTTCCACCAATAAACCATACATCCTTACTATCGTTTGTAGTGCCAGTTTTGCCAAATAATGTCATACCTAAAGATTTTGCCTGCTGTCCTGTACCACGCTGTATCACGCCATTTAAAATAGATAAAATTTGATAGGCAGACCTTTCATCTGTTACTTTAGGCGTTGTGTATTCTATAGTCGGTTCTTTATCTATGTTATCGTTTGTGACATTACCAGGCATGCAGCCTCTACATTCTATATCAGGGTTTTTATATATGGTCTTACCATTAATATCTTGAATATAATCAATAACATTAGGATTAATTTTTGTGCCTAAATTTTCAATCATACCAAAAGCTAGTGTCATTTGCAGCAAAGTAGTTTCACTCGCTCCAAGTACTGTTGCAAAGTTTTTAGGAGGGTTATTATATATGCCAAATCGTGTGGCAATTTCAGCAACTTTTGCCATGCCTATCATTTGAGCAATTCTTGGAGTTACAGTATTTCTTGATTTTTCAAGGGCTTCCCTCATTGTTATAGGTCCCATAAAGTTATTTCCAAAGTTTTTAGGTTTCCACATTGGAAGTCCTGGGCCTTGGGATATTTCAATAGGTCCATCTTCAAAAATCTTTGTTGGTAATATTCCGTTTTCAAGTGCAGCAAGATAAACAAAAGGTTTGAAGGTAGAACCTGGCTGTCTTTTAGCCTGAGTTGCTCTGTTAAACTGAGATATAGCAAAGTCATATCCGCCAACCATAGCTAATATTTTTCCATTATCAGGGTTTAAGGCAATCATACCGCCACTTATTTCAGGTATTTGACGGATTAAGTATTTTTCTGGAGTTTTCTCAACTAATACAACATCACCAGTTTTGAAATGTTCCTTAAGATTGGTAACTTCGCGTTTAAGCCATACAAGATCAGTTATAGGAACGCTAGTTTTGGTCATTGCGTTTGTAATAAGATTTACTTTAGTAGTTTCTACGCTTTGAACTACTGCTAATTGCCAGTTCCCGCTACCTGCTGGTTTTTTAATCTTTTCTTTGGCAACTTTCCAAGTGGATAAATCAATTTTTGTAACTGCCCCGCGATATCCACGTTTCTGGTCATAATTAATTAAAGCGGTTTTTAAGGCTTTTTCAGCCTCTACCTGCATTTCAGGGATTACAGTGGTATAAACACTTAAACCACCTTCCATTACAGTCTTTTCTCCATATATTTCAAAGAGTTGTCTGCGTAACTCTTCTGTAAAATAATCGGTGCGGAATAATTTAATATCTGATTTGTTAGCAGTTACAATTTTGCTATTTAAAGCAATTTTAGCAGCAGCTTCGGTTAAATAACCATCTTCATACATCCTATCTATTACATAATCTCTTCTGGCTTTTGCTCTGGAGTAATTAGATTTTGGGTGATATGTGCTTGGTGCTTTAGGTAGTCCTGCTAAAAATGCACATTCAGCAGGAGTAAGCTGATCTAAAGATTTATTAAAATAACTGAGTGCAGCAGCAGCAACGCCATATGCACCATTACCTAAGTAAATTTGGTTTAAATATAATTCGATAATACGGTCTTTGGAATATACTTGTGATATACGATATGCAAGAATGGCTTCTTTAATTTTACGTGCTAAAGACCTTTCGCTGGTTAGTAAAAAGTTTTTTACAACCTGCTGGGTAATAGTCGATCCGCCAACAAGTGATTTTCTGGTTCCTATGTTCAATACGTTTTGTACAATTGCCCTAAGTACGCTGGTGAGGTCAATGCCAGGATGTGAGTAAAAATTCTGATCTTCTGCTGCAATAAATGCATGAATTAATGTTTTAGGCATCATTTCAAAAGGCACAAAGATTCTATTTTCATTTGAGAATTCAGCTATTAATCTACCGTCAACGCTATAAACGCGAGTTGTAGCTGGCGGGTTGTATTCTTCAAGCTGTTTATAATCAGGTAGATCATTTTTATAATAGTTAATTAAATATACAAGGCCTGATGCTCCGAGTAAACCTAGTAAAATGAATGTCATAAAAAGTATAGAAAAGATTCTGCGTAACATAACTTATAACTTGCTGTAATTATTGAAAAAATGATCGATAGCCTGCACTATTGAGGCAATGATTTTTTGTTTGTAATTGTCATTAGTAAGTAATTTTTCATCATCTAAATTAGATAAGTACCCTAATTCAATTAGTATAGATGGCACGTGTTTACTTCTAAGAACTTTAAAATTCGCATATCTATGTGAATGGTTTAGCATCTTAACCTGTTTAGATAATTGCTTTATTAAAAACTCAGCAAACATTTTAGCATAGTTTTGTTTTTTATGGTAGATCATGTCTAGTATCACTTCAGATACTTCTTTATGTCGAGCATCAATATCAATATCAGACAGAATATCTACCTTATTTTCATGGTCAGCTAAATTCGCGGCTTCTGCATCTGATGCTTTTTCTGAGAGCGTGTAAACTGATAAACCACGTAATTTTTTATCATAGTGAGAATCAGCATGAATTGAAATGAATAAGTCTGCTTTAAGATTTGCCGTTTTGCTAAGTCTTTGAGAAAGTGGAATAAATTCATCTCTGCTTCGTGTTATATATATTTTAAACTTCTTTTTACTATCTAATGCTCTTTTTAAAGCTAAGGCATATTTTAATGTAACATTTTTTTCATGAACGCCGCTGCTACTGGTAGCGCCAACATCTTTACCGCCATGACCAGGATCAATTACGATAATTGGTACATGACGTTTTTTAGTAACTTTAACGTCAATTTCTTTAGGTTCTGCAACTTTAACAGATGCGGAGGGCTTTGCAGATGGTTTATCTCTATAAATATCAACGTGTAAAGGTTTTGGTGGAATTTTTTGATTAGGAAATGAGCTGTAAATAGCATCAATTACTATGCGATAATAAGGATGATCATCATTGTCTATAACAAAATGTTTAATAATTGCATTTTTTCTAAGCCTTAAGCTAAAAAGAGTTCCGCCCGTTTGATTTGAAATTATAGCGTTTTTAATTAAGTTTGGGTGTTTGTTAAGATTTTTGCTGATATCAAATTTTTTTATTTTGCCGTTTTGTATAAAAATGTCCAGATTATCATCTAATTCGTTAATTGAATAAGTAGGCTTTAAAAAAGTTTCTAAAACAATCCGTGTTCTAGATTTATCATCAGACCATCTAAGCAATACGATATCGTTTGTAGCAAAGCAGTTGCTTGCCCAAGTAAAAATGAGTATTAAAAATATTAATGCTTTTGTGTACATTAACCAAATATTTTGAAAAAAATTATTGCCTTTTAATGTCACAATATATTTTAATAGAAAAACTTGCAATAACAGTTGAGTTATTTCTCTAAACTTAGTAAAACGTTAGAGGTAATAATACAACACATTTGGTGTAGACAGTGGTTTATAAATAAATTACTGTAATATATAACATTATTGAGTGAAGGGGATGCACTTTTTTTTACAAAATATAGCTAGACTCATAAAGCAAAGGGCTTCACGTATCCTTGCTAACACACATTCATATCGAAATAAGTCTAAGCAATTTGTATCTCTTTCCAAAATTAAAATGCAAAATTTCAACAGCTATATTGCTGTTTCTTATAAATTTTTGGAGAAAATAAGTAATGACAAAAAGAATACTGATAGATGGTGTCTATCCGGAGGAAGTTCGTGTAGTAAACTGCGACAACAATCAGGTTGAAGAATATGACTATGATACGATCGCAAAAAAACAGCTAAAGGGCAACCTTTATTTAGCAAAAATTACAAGAGTTGAGCCATCACTACAGGCTGCTTTTGTTGAGTACATTGATGGCAGACATGGCTTTTTACCGTTTTCTGAAATCCATCCTGATTATTATATACCGCTTAATGAAGATGGTACAATGCAGGATGTTGCAGATGACTTTAATCTAAGGAAAATGCTGGAAAATAAGACATTTAATATCCAGCCACTTGTTCCAGAAGATGAAACTCCACCGGAAACTATTCCAGAAATCAGAGAGCATAATCAAATTGTTGATCAGCCTGCTCCAGAAATTTTTGATGTAATCGACGCTAACTCTCAGGAATCATCAGCTGAAAATGCTAATATACTCGAGTTTGATGAATTTGGTGAAGAAATTGAACCTGTTTCAGAAGACGCAGAAAGTTTGGCTTTAAAGAAATATAAAATTCAGGATGTTATCAGAAAGAACCAAATTATTGTGGTTCAGGTAATGAAAGAAGAGCGTGGTAATAAGGGGGCATCCATTACAACTTACCTGTCTTTAGCAGGAAGATACGCGGTTTTAATGCCAAATAGCATGAGAAGTGGCGGAATTTCTCGCAGAATTTCTAATATCGATGATAGAAGAAGAATTAGAGATTTAATTGAAAATCTTGGTCTTCCAAACGGTGCAGGTGTTATCATAAGAACAGCTGGGGCTGATAGATCTAACGCTGAAATTAAAAGGGATTTCAACTATTTAGTAAACTTATGGAATAATATTAAAGAAGCTATTGATAATGCTTCAACTGTTCCAATATTCCTTCATGCAGAAGGCGATGTTATCAAGCGCTGCATACGTGATAACTATGATTCTACTATTGGCGAAATCATTATTCAAGGTGAATCATCTTACAAGGCGGCTAGAGACTTTATGTCTATATTCATGCCTGATCATGCTGAGAAAATTAAGCACTACAAAGGTAAGGTGCCTTTATTTGTAAGGTTTGATGTTGAAGATCAAATCGCAAATATGCATGATGCTACAGTTACATTGAAATCTGGTGGTTATCTGGTAATTAACCATACAGAAGCATTAGTTGCAATCGATGTGAACTCTGGTAAGGCAACTTCTGAGAAAAACGTAGAAGAAACAGCTCTTAAAACCAATATGGAAGCGGCAGTAGAAATTGCTAAGCAAATGAAAGTTAGAGATTTATCTGGCTTAGTAGTTGTTGACTTTATTGATATGCTTGAGCCAAAGAACAGGGCGTCAGTAGAAAATGCACTAAGAGGTGCTTTGCAAAGTGATAAAGCAAAAATCCATTTAAGTCGTATTAGTCCGCTAGGTTTGTTAGAGATTTCAAGACAAAGGCTTAAACCAAGCTTCCAGGAGTCAAACACTGTTGTTTGTAGCCATTGTAGTGGCAAAGGTAGGGTAAGAGCTATCGAAACTATGGCAATTAACATTATGAGAGCCGTAGAAACAGAATTAAGCCGTGGTGATTACGACGAAGTTAATGTATATGCATCTCCTGATAATATCGTTTACCTGTTAAATAACTATAGAGTTGATATTGACAGAATCAGTAACAGATTTAGAACAAAAATTATGTTTCAGATTGATTATCTGATGCAATCTGATCAGTATTCAATCGATAAAGTAAGAAGATCGCCTTATTTATATTATGATTCTCCAAGAGAAATTGATGCATATGCAAACAGTGATGGCGAATCTAATTATAATAAAAACAAGCGTCAGAAAAAATGGCGTAATAATTATAAAGATAAAAACCAAAATAATCAGTCGCAAGAAGAGCCAGCAGCTGCAAAAGTTGAGCATGAGCCAATTTCTTTAATAGAACCGATTACTTCTACCTCAAATGTAGAAATGATTGAAGATGAAGTAAAAACAACAAAAGCTGGTGGTTACAGAAAGCCTAACAGGCGTAATAATCGTCGTAAATTTAAAAGAAGGAATAATAAAGAAGGTGGAGGCATGCAAAATTCAGGTAAGGAGCCTGAGTTGGTAGGTGCTGAAGGTAAAAAAGATGATAGTCCTTCTTTACTCAGAGGTCTTTGGAAAAAAATTATAGACTAAAACTTACTTGATTAATAAAGAAAAAAGCATCATTTTGAAAAAAATGGTGCTTTTTTTATAGGAAAAAAGTCACTACAAATTATTAATGCATATATCTTATGGAAAAAAATAACAAACTTAACATAATATCATTTTGGCAATTTTTACCTCTACAGGGTGAGGTAAGCGCAAGTCCTGATAAATCAATTTCCCATAGAGCTTTGGTACTCGCTTCTATAGCAAATGGCACTACAAAAATTACCAATTTACTGGAATCTAAAGATATATTCTCAACATTAAAGGCTCTGGCTAATTTAGGTGTGAAAGTTTATAAATTACATAGCGAGTACTATGTTGATGGAGTGGGGATTAAAGGTTTGAATAAGCCTAAGAATGCTATTAACGTAGGGAATTCAGGTACTTCTTTACGGTTATTAATGGGGCTTCTTGCGCCATTTTCTTTCAAAAGTTTTTTCTATGGTGATCAAAGTCTTTCATCGAGAAGTAACCAGCACGTGATTAAAATGCTGGAAAACTTAGGGGTGGTTTTTGAGCATGATGATTATAAAGCTCCTCTTTTAATGAAAGGAAATAACAATATTTTAAATAGTGAATATGAACCGCTATCGCCATCAGCTCAGCTAAAATCTGCTTTTATCTTAGTAAGTATTAATGCGCCTGGAACTTCAGTATATTATGAGGCTATTCCTACGCGCGATCATACAGAAAATCTGCTGAAATACCTTGATTATCCTATAAAAACAGAAGATTCCAAAATCATAATAGAAGGTGATTGTCAGTTTGATGCAAAGGACATAGAAGTGCCAGGTGATGTATCTTCAAGTCTGTTTTTGATAGTTGCCGCTTTAATTATACCTGATTCGGAAATTACCATCAGAAACATTTGTTATAACCCAAGGCGTTTTAAAGCGATAGAAATTTTACAGAAAATGGGCGGAAATATAACAATAATAAACGAATCAAATGTTATATACGAAAAAACTGTGGATATAGTTATTAAACACTCGGTTTTAAAAGCCTTTCAAACTGAAGCTTCTGATTTTGCTGACTTAATTGACGAATATCCAATACTGAGTGTTGCAGCCGCATGTAGTAAAGGTAAGTCTGTGTTTAAAGGTTTATTAGGTTTGCGTAATAAAGAGACTGATAGGCTTATGGCAATATGTAATAACTTAAATAAAATGGGAATAGATGCTGAAATAATAGGTGATAACCTTGAAATAACAGGCGGTAGCCCAAAAGGTGGGGTTTTAATTGATTCTGAATACGATCACAGGCTGGCAATGAGCTTTGGTATTTTAAGTATGATATCAAAAGATAAGGTCAGAATTAAAACCTATGATATGATATCAACGAGTTATCCAGGATTTTTTGATGATATTAAAAAATTAGGTGGGTCTTATACAAGCTTTTAGATAAAATATTAAAATAAAATTATATATATTTATAAAAAAATTGACATTACCTAATTAATTTAATACATAAGATAGTTAAAATATACCAGGAAAAGAGGTGGCTCTTTGGCTGGTTTTGTTAGTTAAATTACTGAAAATTATATTAATTTTACTTAATGAAAGGTTATTGCCGTATATATTATTAGTCGGTGATTTTAGAAAATTCTGAGAATATCGCTAATAAATAAAGCTTGACTAAGTCTTTAGGTTTTAATAATATTCTGAGCTTAGTAAAATATATAATTTTTATTATTTTTAAAATGAGGAATCAATGTCAACAATTAACCAGCTTGTAAGAAAGCCTAGAGTTAAAAAAGTGATCAAATCTAAAGCTCCTGCAATGAAAAATTGTCCGCAGGTAAGAGGGGTTTGCGTTCGTGTATATACAACAACACCAAAAAAACCAAACTCAGCGTTACGTAAAGTAGCAAGACTTAGACTTTCAAATTCAATGGAAGTAATTGCTTATATCCCAGGTGAAGGCCATAACTTACAAGAACACTCTATGGTTCTTATGAGAGGCGGTAGGGTAAAAGATCTTCCGGGTGTTAAATACCACATTATTAGGGGTGCATTAGATACTCAGGGTGTTAAAAACCGTAAGCAGGCACGTTCGAAATATGGTGCTAAAAAACCGAAGTAATTTTAATATAATAGGTAGAAGATGGCAAGACGTCATAGTGCAAATAAGCGCGTAATATTCCCAGATACAAAGTATCATAACGTAATTATGCAGAAATTTATCAACTGTCTCATGAAAGGTGGTAAAAAGTCTGTAGCTGAAAGAATTTTCTATGGTGCAATTGATTTGGCAGCGCAAAAGCTTAAAATTGATAGCGATGAAAAGAAAGTAGAAATGTTCCTTGCAATTTTAGCAAAAGTTAGACCTGCAATTGAAGTTAGATCGAGAAGGGTTGGTGGTGCTACATATCAAGTACCAACACCAGTAAGAGAAGCTAGAAGTATTGCAAAAGCTATTAAATGGCTTATTGAATATGCTTCAAAGCGTTCAGAGCAGTCAATGATGAAAAGACTTGCGGGTGAATTCATGGATGCTTTCAATGACAGAGGTTCTTCTGTTAAGAAGCGTGAAGATACGCATAAAATGGCTGAAGCTAACAAAGCTTTTGCTCACTTTGCTTGGGTATCAAACTAAGAATAATACATTGAAAAGCACCAATTTAAACTGGTGCTTTTTGATATTAAGTTGCCATTCGAACCTCAAATTCAATGGCAATATTTTTTACCAAAGCAGTAATTGAATTGGTAAATTTTTATAAAAATTCATACTCATGTAGAGTTGTGAAAACTACTTATTTAAATTTTGTAGATTTTATTTAAAAAATCTGTAAAATTTACGGCAAGCATAATTTAGAGGTCAAAACAAACATGTCAAAAGATTATCCTTTAGAGAGATATAGAAATATTGGTATCTGTGCGCACATCGATGCTGGTAAAACAACAACAACAGAGCGTATCCTTTATTATACAGGTAAGTCACACAAAATTGGTGAAGTACACGAAGGTGCTGCAACAATGGATTACATGGTGCAGGAGCAAGAGAGAGGTATTACAATTACTTCTGCTGCTACAACAACATTCTGGAATGAAAACAGAATTAACATTATTGATACACCGGGTCACGTAGACTTTACCATTGAAGTAGAGCGTTCTATGAGAGTACTTGATGGTGCTATCACAGTGTTTGACGGTGTTGCTGGTGTAGAGCCGCAATCAGAAACAGTATGGCGTCAGGCTGATAAATATGGTGTTCCAAGAATTTGTTTTGCTAACAAAATGGATCGTGTTGGTGCTAACTTCTTCCGTTGCGTTGATATGATTAAAGACCGTTTAGGTGCGCGTCCTATGGTTATGCAGCTTCCAATCGGTATCGAAGATACATTCGTAGGTGTTGTAGACTTAGTAGAAATGAAAGGAATCACATGGCGTGATGATAGCCTAGGCGCTCAATTCGACATTGGTGAAATTCCTGCTGACTTAGTAGAAAAAGCTAAAGAATACCATGCTGCACTTGTTGAAATGGCAGTAGAAATGGACGACAGTCTTATGGAAAAATACTTAGGCGGTGAAGAAATTGCTGTAGAAGATATTAAAAGATGTGTGCGTAAAGGTGTACTCACAAGTACATTCGTACCAGTATTCTTAGGTAGTGCGTTCAAAAACAAAGGTGTTCAGCCGCTTCTTGATGCAGTTGTTGACTATTTACCAAGCCCGCTTGATGTTCCTGCGGTACATGGTATTCACCCAAGAACAGAAGAGGAATTACTCCGTAAATCTGATCCAAAAGAGCCATTTTCAGCTCTTGCGTTCAAAGTAATCAACGATCCATTCGTAGGTTCTATTACTTTCGTAAGAATTTATTCTGGTACATTAAACTCAGGTACAACAGTAATTAACTCTGTTAAAGATAATAAAGAAAGAATCGGCCGTATGTTACTTATGCATGCGAACAACCGTGAAGATATCAAATCAGCTAGAGCTGGTGACATCGTTGCGCTTGCAGGTCTTAAAAATACAACAACAGGTGATACACTCTGCGACCCAGATAATCCTGTAATTCTTGAAAGAATGGAATTCCCAGCTCCGGTAATCGAAGTTGCGGTTGAACCAAAAACAACAGCTGACCAGGAAAAAATGGGTATGGCTCTTTCAAGGCTCGTATCTGAAGATCCTTCTCTTCAAGTTATGACTGATGAAGAAACAGGTCAAACAGTACTTAAAGGTATGGGCGAACTTCACCTTGAAATTATCATTGACCGTATGCGTCGTGAATTCAAAGTAGAGGCTAACGTTGGTGCTCCACAAGTAGCTTATAGAGAAACAATTACAAGAAGCGCAGAGCTTGATTACACACACAAGAAACAATCTGGTGGTGCTGGTCAGTTTGCGAAAATTAAATTAATGTTCGAGCCACTTGAGCCAGGTCAAGGATTCGTATTTGAATCTAAAATCGTTGGTGGTTCTGTACCAAAAGAATATATTCCAGGTGTTGTAAAAGGCTTGGAAGCTTCTAAAGAATCGGGCGCTCTTGCTGGATTCCCAGTAATTGACTTTAAAGTTACATTACTTGACGGTGCTTACCACGACGTTGACTCAAGCGTACTTGCATTCGAAATTGCTGCAAAAGCTGCTTTCAAAGAAGCTATGCCAAAAGCGGGTGCTAAATTACTTGAGCCTATTATGAAAGTTGAGGTAATTACACCAGACGAGTATATGGGTGACATCATCGGTGACTTAAACTCAAGAAGAGGTCAGGTTTCTGGTATGGAACACAGAGCTAACGCGCAAGTAATTAATGCTATGGTGCCACTTGCATCGATGTTCGGTTATGTAAACCAACTTAGATCAATGTCACAGGGTCGTGCGCAATACTCAATGATCTTCTCTCATTATTCACAAGTTCCGCAACATGTTGCTGACGAAGTGATTTCAAAAGCATCTTAATTTTAAGATGAATATTAAAAAGGCGTCTATAGAAATATAGGCGCCCTTTTTTTATATAGTTAATCCTTTATAAATTTGGTATGCGCCATTTCCTCGCTCACCTAGGTTTGACTCAGCTTCGCTCGTTATTCATGTACCATAATTTAAAATTTTTTAACTATATCTTATTGATTTTGCAGGATTTTTTGTTTAGCCTTAGAATTAACAAAGGAGGCTGGTATGACAAAATCATCAAACTTAAGATCTGCATTTTCAAGAGTCTTTAATTCGGTAGCAAACATAATGGAAATGATAGTTACCGAGCCTAAATATTTTATTGGAACTCACAACAGAAAAGATGATGTTTTGGCAAGTGATTGTATAAAAATAGGGATGTATCGCATTTTAAGGCAATTTAAAGATGATAAGGATTTGGGTCCCAAAATCAGCTACTTAGATGTCGTAAGGTATATGACTAAAGATTGCCAAGAACAAGCCAGTTTTAGAGAGAAGGCAACAGGTTATAATAGTATATATGAAGATCTAATGCAGCATAGGCTGAATCCTATATTTGTAAATCATTACAATGACTTAGCAAAAAAACAAGGTCATCCATTTATAAAAGAAGACAGGAAAATAATTATAGATAAATAACAATAACACTGAAAACAAACGAAAAAAGCTTTATTTGAATATGTTATTAAGATAAAACTATTCGGATAAACTTTCAAAAAGATGAAAATTCCTTATTAATAAAGAAATAAATTGACATTTTTACAGATTTCTGTAGTTTAAGACTGGTTTTTAAACTTTTTTAACGCAAAACTCAAGGGAATTATTATGGGAAAGGCAAAATTTGAGAGGTCGAAGCCTCACGCTAATATAGGAACTATTGGTCAC
>MKSX01000029.1 GCA_001897445.1 Alphaproteobacteria bacterium 33-17
GTGATTTTGAATTATGTAGTTTTGATAAGTCTAAACTAGATTTATGATTCTGCTCAAGATAATCAATTATAGCAGCATCTGCCCTTTCATTATCTACCATGGCTTTTAATATATCATCCATTTGATTGTTTGGATTCATTTGCTTTTCATCAATTAAATATTTAAATGTAGCTAAACTATGCACGCAGCTAAAAATTTCGGTAGGTATATTAATTGCAATTCTAGTACTTTTGATTAGTTTAACTATATCTATTACATCTGAACCACCTTTATTCCATAGTTCTTTAATAAAGTTCGTACTTACATCAGCATTTTGGATATATACCAAATCCTTTTTCAAAAGCTTACTTAGAGTAGGTTTATACTCTGTATTGTTACTAAGGAATTTAATTAATAGCTTTAATGTGCCTAGATCATCATCAAGTAAAAGTTTTGTAAGAATATTGCCTTCAATAACATCCTTTCCTATTTTACATTCATATTCAGCATTTAATATTTCATCGATTGAATGATGAAATTGATAAGTTGCATTTATTAAAAATTCCAACTCCTTTGGATAGCTATAATTGCCCAATGCTTTGAGGGGGTCTTTAATATAAATATCAACATTATATAAAGATAAATTTTGCTTACATTTGATTAAAATCCCACTTAATATATTTAGGTCAAATTTAAGCGATTCTTTTTTTGCAGAGTCTATTAATTCTTTAAATTGTACTGAATTAACTCCAAATGCATATTCACTTATTATAGATAATATTTCTTTTGGTAAAACAACAACACCCTTAGAAATCTTATTCCAATCTTTTGCAAGTTGAGGCATACCTTCAATTGTACTATAATGAACAAAATCTAGCACATTATAAAATGAGAGTGGAACTTGAGTTGTTGTAAGTAACTTAATTGTTTCGGCATAACTACCTATGAATTCACCAACAAAATCAATAATTTCATGAGTTTGACTAGGTTGAAATATTACATTTGCAGCTGGTTTACTCTTATAATCTATAGTACGTTTCAAATCTACCAAGAATTCTGTTACATCAATACCTAATTCTGTATTTATTTTCTCAGCTTTTTCAATCCATAATTTATTGCTGTATTGCAATTTTTCATAATCAAAACTATTATCTATTTGTTTTAATAATTTTAGTGAACGAAGGTCAATATTATTATAGTCATCAAAAGCATAAATGGTTTCAAATAATTTAGTTATATATGTGTTTTTGTATACTTGATCGTCTTTAAAAATATCATCTAATCTTGATAACAAATAAATAAATGCATCATGGTGACCATAGTATAAAGCTTTAGCAACTGATTCAGCGGTTAACATCTCTTTAAGTGCTTTTTGTTTTTCAGCTTTTTTATCAGCACTATTTTCTAATGCTTCGTCCAAAGCCTCATCAAGATACCATTTAATAATATCTAAGTTTCCTACCTGAAAAATATTCTCAATGATAGCTTTGTTATTAAGTAGCTTCATTATATCAGGCTGACAATCCTTAATATTATTAAAAATAAATTTCACGCAATCTAGCTTTTTATAATTACAAGCAATCTGGAAAACATGATAATTTGAGTTCAGTAACAAAGCACCTACGTCATTTCCTAAATTCTCAAACATAAATGTTAATAAGTCTAATGAATTATCAGCCATTTCAAGAGCGTAACCACAAACTAAAGTTCTTGCATCGACCTTAATTTCATCTTTAATAAAGCTTTCAATGCAGTTAACAATACCTGCATTTTTTGTTTTATATGCTTCCCACAATATGCCACATTTTTTTTGAGATTTTTCTTTGCTATTATATATTTTTGTTTTCATGATCAAATCAGATTTATCTAATTTATTGAAATAATTTGAATTTAATATATTTTGTAGCTTATTGAGATTTTCATCTTTTATGTAATCGACAATATGATATTGCATTATTTCATTGAAAATATCACTTTCTGATATTCTGTATTTTTTATTAGCCATGAGCATCATAAAATCAATTAGTTCTGCATTACCAGATTTAAAAGCAATAGCAGCCATTGAAATAATTTCTGCATTATCAATGTATATTTTATGTTTATCTAATATTTTATAAAACCACTCTACATTTTCCTTATCAGCATTTTCTATTAAATTTTCAAGTATTGCTCCGTTCTCCCTAGTCATAAAATCTATAAGTATTTCATTTACGTCGCTATTATTCTTAGCGTCCAGATCTTTTAGAATTGCAATAATTTTATCTTTAATTTTTATTTGCCTTTCACTTGTCGGGCTAGGTCTATACTCGTTAATTTTGAAATTTGCCAATAATAACTCTAAAATTTCTTTATTTACGATATCAAAATTTATACTTAAATCGAAATCAGGATTTTCAAGCTTAGCGCTTATTTTCTTTAAATCATCAATATAATCTTTGAATTTATCTTCATCATAAATTAGTGCATATGTAAGAGCATCAGTATTTACTTCACGTCTGTATTCATCATATAATAAATTTACGTTATATTCTGGCTTTTTACCTTCTTCATAAAACATTCTGGCAAGATCCACATTGCCATCTTGATACATTCTAGCAAATAGCACATAAGGACTTAATGTTGGCCAGTATATTAAACCATCCCTATTCCAAATATCCTTCTTTGCTTTATCATCAAGCTTTTGATAGTATTCTTCAAACTTAGTTTTTTTATCAGTAGAATCTTTTTCATAGGCTGATTTTAAGTTTTTATATAAAGATTTATAATCTTCTGCATTTTTTGACATATTGGGTGACCCAGCTAAGTTCTTAATTATTACTTAATATAATATCAAAATTTTAAGAATTTGTCAAGGTTAAATAGAGATTTTCAAAGCCACACTAAGACTGTGAAATTTATGATTTTATACTAACTTTAACTAGCTTTTAAAGCTTTCACCTAAGTATACTTTACGTACTTCTGGGCTTGCGATTACTTGCTCCGGGGTTCCCTGCATAAGGATTCTGCCCTCATGAACAATGTATGCCCTATCTACGATAGACAATGTTTCACGTACATTATGGTCTGTAATTAATACGCCAATGCCATTTTCACTTAAGTAATTGATAAGACTACGAATTTCATCAACTGATACTGGGTCAACCCCTGCAAATGGCTCATCAAGCAATAAAAAGCTAGGATTGGTGGCAATTGCTCTGGCAATTTCTAAACGCCTTCTTTCACCACCAGACAAAGTGGTTGAAATTACCTGCGCTAAATGTTTAATTGAAAAGTCAGAAAGCAGTTTATCAAGCTTACGTTTACGCTCATCTGATGATTTTTCAACAATCTCAAGCACCGCCATAATATTTTCAGCAACCGTAAGACCTCTGAATATAGAGGATTCCTGGGGCAAATAGCCTATTCCGAGCTGCGCCCTTCTATACATTGGCATTTTTGTAACTTCAAGGTCACCTACTGTAATTTTGCCTTTATCACAATCAACCAGACCTGCAATCATATAAAAACATGTGGTTTTACCAGCGCCGTTAGGTCCTAAAAGACCAACCACCTCACCCCTTGAAAGATCAAAAGATACATCAGCTACTACAGTACGACTACCATAAGTTTTCGATAAATTATATGCTTTAAGCGCCATAGAAATACTATTTTTTATTAATTACGGCTCTCACTCTACCCTGATTTTTCTTAGATATCAAGCGTGCGAATTTAGTTTTCATATCATAAATAAGTTTTTCACCATACAGCACAGATTTATCCTGCTCAAGCTTTACATTGCCTTGCATTTCAAGCATTTGCTTACTCATATTATAAACAGCAAAGTCTGAGTAAGCTGTTTTATCGGCTGATACAAACTTAATATTGCCAAATGACTCAATTTTCTCAACTTTTTTATTGGTAAGCTCAGATGAGTTAGCATTATTTGCATTATAGTGTACAATCAACTTATCTGCATAAAGCTTTGTACCGTCCTGATCCACCATAACATTACCAGTGAATGTAGCTCTGTTATGCTCCTGGTCAAACTCTAAATGATCAGAATCAATACTAATAGGAGCAGATGTATCCTTACCAAACGCCTCTATACTAATACACAACAATAAAATAAAGAAAATTTTCATGAATAATACAAATTAGATTTTTTGCTATCATACTTTTAGAAAACAAAAAATCAAAGATAAAATTATCATCACGTATTATTCATTATAAAAGCATTTCATTACAGTTTAAATTTTCTTTATTTTCATCCTCTCTTAGACGTGCTTTATCTAGTTTTACAGCTTCAAGCTGGGCTTGTAAATTTTGAGCTTTTTGCACCCCCATTTTAAATACTGATATAACGGAATATTTATTATCGACTAAAAACCTTAAATTAATTGGTGCAAATGCCTTTAAAATTTCTAAATTTTCTGGTCTTATTAACCGAGTATTGTAATGATCTAAAGAATAAATCTCATCTATGTAATAAGTATTATTCACACAAAACTCTATAAAATCTATGTTGTTTATAAAATCAAACAACATAGATAAAGTAAAAATTTTCTTATTAATCATCTGCAAAATTTCGTATTTTCGATTGACTAAGTAAATCTCAACATCAGTATCTTTGTAAACTTTATATAACTCATCAAATATACCTTCATAAAAATGATTTATAATATTTTTAGGCTTGGATATATTTTGAATTATAAAATTTTTATCCATAAAATTAGCACATAATACATTCTTCGTAATTTTATGATTTTTGAATATTTGTGTCATAGAATTCTCTAATATACCTATGCAAATCTCAAAATTATCAAGCATGTCTTGCAAACTAAACCCTAACGCCTGCATATATGCCATTCCAACGCAGCCTATTTCATATACTTTGATTAGATCAAATTTCCGCTCTTTTTCATAAAAAAATTCAACTGGCACTCCTAATCTGTAAAATATTTTCCAGTTACTATCTGGATTTAAAGGACTTGTACAAAAAATCTCCTCAATATCTTCTGACGTAAAATTATTTACTGATACCCAGTTACTTACTTTTGCAAGATCAACTGCACTTAACTCTATAGCTAAACTCCTGGGACTAGGTATTGGAGATGTATCATTTAAAGATACCATACTTAAATTAATTGTAATTTTTTCTGTTAAATCGTGAGTGCTTTTTCTACGATTCCCCCTCTTCTCAGGGGTGTTTTTTAAAAACTTCGGTAGAGTATTTTGTTTTTTCATATCGCCTAAATTTCATTAAAATCAGTAAGTTAGAGGGGGGTTTTTAAACGATTAATTTATAAATGTAAAGCTTTATTAACTGGAGAATTATTTGAGTAAATATACATTATTAATTATTAAAGGAATTTTGATTGATTTGGCAAAAGCTCTTGACGAATATAAAAATTTACTTTAGTAGAGGTAAGATAGCAAAATTAATGTAGTAGATATGTACTTTGATTTAACAGGAAAAAAAGCTTTAATAACTGGCGCAACAGGCGGTATTGGCTCGGAAATTTGTAAAGCGCTTAAAGCAAATGGCGCTGAATTATTTATATCAGGCACAAGCAATGACAAACTTGCAAAGTTTGCTCAGGAGCTTGGTGGTAATGTAAAGTATGCAGCCTGCGATCTTTCAGATAGCGATGCAGCAGCTAAATTAGTTGACGACGCAGTAAACGAAATGGGCGGTATCGACATTTTGGTATGTAATGCAGGCGTAACTGAAGATGGCTTAGCTATGCGCATGTCACTTGAGTCATTTGAGAAAGTTATTAAAGTTAATTTATTTTCAGCGTTTGCTATGAATAAAACCGCTGTAAAATACATGATGAAATCAAAATACGGTAGAATTATAAATATAGCTTCAGTTGTTGCTGCTTCAGGTAATCCTGGTCAAGCTAACTACGTTGCATCTAAAGCTGGTTTAATCGGTATGACAAAATCACTAGCGCAGGAAGTTGCTTCACGTAACATTACTGTTAATGCGGTTGCACCAGGCTTTATTGTCACAAAAATGACAGATGCTTTATCTGAAGATCAAAAAACAAAATTATTAACAAAGATTCCCGCTGGTTTCCTTGGGGAACCTAAGGATATTGCAGCGTCAGTATTATATTTAGCAAGTACTGAAGCGCGATATGTTAACGGCCATACTCTCCATGTGAATGGCGGAATGCTAATGGTTTAATTTTAATTTCAATTTTAAAAAGGTTTTTATAATGTCAGACATCAAAGAAAGAGTTCGTAAGATTGTTGCTGAGCACCTCGGTGTTGAAGAGTCAAAAGTAACTGAAAATGCTTCTTTTACAGATGATTTAGGTGCAGACAGCCTTGATCTCGTTGAGCTTGTAATGGCTTTTGAAGACGAATTCAAAGTAGAAATTCCAGACGAAGTTTCTGAGAAAATCGTAAGATTCTCTGATGCTGTTAAATTCATTGAAGAAAACGCGAAGTAGTTTGAGTTATGAGAAGGGTCGTAGTTACTGGTATAGGAATGGTATCTCCGCATGGCATGGGCGCTGAGCATACATGGCAATGCATTAAAGATGGCAAATCCGGTTTAAAACATATCACAAAATTCAATACAGAAGATCTTCCTGTAAAAATTGCAGGAACAATCCCTGGTAAAGATGTGGCTGGTGGCTTCGACCCCGAACAATTTATGTCTTCAAAAGACATTCGTAAACTTGATGAATTCATCATTTACGGAATGGCTGCTGCTGTTGAAGCTGTAGAAGACTCAGGCTGGAAGCCTGAAGCTGAAGAAGACCGTGAAATGACAGGTGTTATGATCGGATCTGGTATCGGCGGACTTGGTACTATTGAGGAAAACTCAATTATCCTTAAAGAACAAGGCATTAGAAGAATTTCTCCATTCTTCATTCCTGCAAGTTTAATTAACTTGGTATCAGGGAATGTTTCAATTAAATATGGCTTTAGAGGGCCTAACCACGCAGTTGTTACTGCTTGTGCAACTGGCGCTCATGCTATTGGTGATGCAACTCGTCTTATCCAAAGAGGTGATGCTAACGTAATGGTAGCTGGCGGAACAGAAGGCGCAGTATGCAGAATTGGCTTAGCTGGTTTTGCTGCAATGAAGGCATTATCTTCTAATTTCAATGACACACCTGAAAAAGCTTCTCGTCCGTGGGACAAAGACCGTGATGGTTTCGTAATGGGTGAAGGCGCTGGTGTTGTGGTATTAGAAGAATACGAACATGCTAAAAAGCGTGGCGCTAAAATATATGGCGAAATTATCGGTTATGGTTTATCTGGTGATGGATATCATATTACCGCTCCACATCCAGAAGGAATGGGCGGATACAGAGCTATGCAAATGGCATTCAAAGATGCGAAAATAAACGTTGATCAAATTGACTACGTTAACGCTCACGGTACATCAACACCACTTGGTGATGAAATTGAACTTGGCGCAGTAAAAAGACTGTTTGGTGACCATGCATACAAACTTAGTATGTCATCTACAAAATCATCTATAGGGCATTTATTAGGCGCTGCTGGTAGCGTAGAAGCTATATTCTGCTTACTTGCAATGCGCGATCAGATTGCTCCACCAACACTAAATCTTGATAACCCATCAGAAGGTTGCGATATTGATTTAGTTCCTCATAAAGCTAAAGAGAAAAAGATTGATTATGCGATCTCTAACTCATTTGGTTTTGGTGGCACAAACGCATCACTAATCATGAAAAAGATATAGTTGCAACTTTCTAATTTATACAATGCACTCTATCGTATTTCTATAAATGAAAAACCCCTTGGTATGCTTGCAAGAAAAATGGTGTATTCTATGGCAATTGATATAAGCGTTGTTAGTCATCATTGCAAAATACATTGAAGCATGTAATCAATAAGATATAATTCTAAATGGATTACAGCCATGTCAATGTTAGCAAAAGGAAATTTTTGTATGGCAACCCATTCTTACTGTAAATTTTCAATTCGCATCATCTTCCTAGATTGCCATAAAATACTACGTATTTTTCGCAATGACGACAGATACTTAGGCTAGGTCACGAGAGGTATGACATACCTTTTTTGAAGCAATCCGCAAATGGCTTAAGTGCAGAATAGATTCCCACGAGGCTCTGCACAGCAATCAAAAAAATTGTATCACTAAATACATAAGTAAACTTAATAGAATGCATGCGCTAAATAATATGCCTAGCCCTGCTCCATGCCACTGACGTGAGATTTACTCTTTGCTTCCAAGGCCCTAAACTGGAAATTTGGTACTACCGCATCAATTTCAGGCTCAAGCTCATGTCTTATTGTTTCCCAAAAATCATCTGTTATACCTTGCCTAAGAATATTTAGATTAACCAAATTTCCACGGTTATATCTCTCAATAATAAGCTCCCTGACCTCTGAGGCTATAACTTCACCAAGACGACTAATGATATACTCAAAAGAATTTCTATGACCGTTTAAAACAGCTTCTAGTATATCTTCTGGGGATATTCTAACTGGCACATTGCACATCTTTGCAAGCTGTGTAAATAAGGCTACATGCCCATTGATTAATGGTAGCTTTAAAACTCTTTGATCATCCTTTAGAAGGATTTCTCTAATTACCTTAACATCGATGATCTTCATACAATTATTTATTAGCTTAAGCTGACCAACCTTGCATAACCCTGTAAAATACTCTTCAATTGCTTTATCTATTTTAGATTTAAATTTAGGATTATTTTGAAACTCATGAAACACATTTGTAAGCAATGTTCTGTTAGATTTTATTACAATTTCTACAAATTTAATGGTTTCTTCATTGACTTTATCGTATAAAAATTTATGGGTAAAACCATTAACCATAAGCTTAGGATCAACTACACAATTGTTATTGTCTATTTGGTCAGTTAGTATAGAAACAATAAAATTGGAAAACCTGTCTTCTAGTAATTCAAGAATATTTAGCAATGTTTTATCTTCTAATTTACGAGCTTTTTTGATAATTTTCGGAAATCTATAAGGGTGATCCTTTGCAAATTCTATGATGTCTTTATCTACAAACTTGTCAGCTTTAGCAATGAATTTCAATACTTTAGCTTCAAGTTCCTTTAACTCTTCTTGTGAAAGTTGTTTAGAAGCTTTAATAGGGGCATCAATTTTAACAACCGCCCCATTTACCATTTTCATCAGCTCTGCATCTTGCTCTAAAAAAACTTTAATGTCAGCTAGTCTGTTATTTGTTAAAGAAGCTTCATATATAAGTTCTTTTGTACCTAAACTAGCATTATCAACAAATGATTTAGCAGCTTTCACCCCTGCGATTTTTAAACATTCTAATATCTTTTCTACTTTATTATCTGGGTCAGCGAGAAAATAGCTCATCGCAAGATCTATATCACCATTTTTAAGAAAATTAGTGTATTCACTTTCATGAGGATTACCAAGCGATAGTTTTTCTTTAACATTTGTATTACTTGGCGGTATATAATCCTCCTGTATAACAATAGGGTTTTCTATGATACTTACAGGTTCATGACCATTTTTTTCAATAAACTTTTGGGCAAATTCTTCATCACAATCTATTATAAGGCTTTTAAATTCCAACATACCCGCAGGAATTGCATCAAATATTTCTTGTTTACTTTGATCAGTAAGTCCTAAAAATATTGCTAAGGCTTCATCAACATTGCCCTTATCTAAACATTCTAAAATTTTACCCTTCATAGTATATCACCCTATAAATAATTTCTTTATATTTTAGATCTTTATAAAAACAATGCAATAATAAGTATTATGAAGTTTAATGGTTTGCAATTGTCCTAATCCATAACTTACTTCTAAGTTTTTCGGAGTGCAAACTAAGCGGCTGCAGTATATAGGTTTTATCAATATCTTTTGGGGTTAAATATATGGACTTATTATTTACTATGTTATCATTCAAAAAATCTTTACTCAGTTTATTAGCATTAGCAAAACCTAAGTTATTCGAGTTTTCAGCTGCAACTTCAGGCTTTAGTAAGTAGTCTAAAAATTCATAAGCCTCATTAACATTCTTAGCATTTTCAGGAATGGCAAAACTATCTATCCAAAGCTGGGTTCCCTCTTCAGGTATTACGTAAGCTATTTCAAATGGTTTATTAAGCTCGGCTGCCCTGTATTTTGCCTGCATAATA
Source organism: Alphaproteobacteria bacterium 33-17 (assembly GCA_001897445.1). NCBI lineage: Bacteria > Pseudomonadati > Pseudomonadota > Alphaproteobacteria > Alphaproteobacteria bacterium 33-17. Next base: position 10,110 of record MKSX01000029.1, read on the forward strand.
TCGCCAGAAAAACCTATTACTGCACATACTTCGCCATTCACTAAAGCATCAATATACCGTGATGAATGAAACTGCTTAACATGTGGTCTAATAGCAGAAAGTACTGACCCAACTTGCTCAAGATCTTCAGGTTTTTCTGAATTAGGATTAAGCCCTAAATAAACATATATCATTGGCAGAATTTCATTTGGGGCATCCATCATCATAACGCCACATTTTTCAAGCTGCTTAATATTGTTTTTATTGAAGAAATACTTAAGGCTATTAAGGTCTTTGCCAGGCATTATTTTTTGAATGGCTTCTTTATTATATCCAATACCCACGGTTCCCCACATCCATGGTACGCCATATTCATCAACCCCGCCTTCTTTCATTTTATCCATGATTAGTGGATCCAGGTTTTTATAGTTTTTAAGTTTTGATTTATCAATTTTCTGATAAAGACCAAGATTTTTCTGACGTTTTAAAAATGGAAATGCAGATGGCACTACAATATCATAGCCAATTTTACCAACATACAGCCTTGCATCAAGTGCATGGTCGCTATCATAAACATCATATTTAACGTTAATATCAGTAGCTTTTTCGAAGTTCTTTATTGTATCCTCAGATATAAAATTAGACCAATTATATATTTTCAGCTCCCTTGCTTCTGCGTTTAAAGCTAACAAACTTATAAAACTTGCAAACAGATATTTTCTAATCAATTTTAACTACCTTATATATTACATTTAGATACAAAATATAGTACGTTGACTAAGTAGTTGCAAGTAGTAAAGTTACTGCGAAAAATGCGTTGGCGTTTATTCGCTTAAAAATGGCTGAATTATAAAACGCTCACCCATTTTTAATCTCATATCAGCCCCGAAAATTAAATGGATTGCCACAAAATGCTGCGCATTTTTCGCAATGACCTACACTCCAATGCTTATAATAATATTTCAATCTAAATAATTTTCTTTAGCCTGACAGGAATGGTGAGCGCAGCGTAGTAAAATCTACATGAAGGGCGACGCATAATCAGATAAAAAGACTAAGCTATTGAGATGTCCAGCAGCCGTCTAAAATGAAGTTAGACCCGCTTATATTATTTGCGAAATTTGTACACAAATGCACAGCCATTGCCCCTATATCTTCTGGGTTTGTAAATGTCTTTGATGGCTGTTTTTCACTTAGTAACTTTACTTTAGCATCTTCGTTACTTATTTTGTCTTTTTCCGCTATTGCATCTATTTGCTTTTGTACTAATGGCGTTAGCACCCAACCTGGGCATATTGCATTACAAGTAACGCCTGTACTTGCTGCTTCTAAAGCTATAGTTTTTGTAAGACCAATAATACCATGTTTTGCAGATACATATGCAGACTTATTTGCAGACGCAACAACCCCATGAACAGAAGCAACGTTAATAATTCTGCCCCATTTTTTTGCCTTCATTTTGCCTATAGTATGCTTTATTAAATGGAAGCTTGAAGAAAGGTTGATTGCAATTATAGCATCCCATTTTTCATCTGGGAAGTCTTCCACCATAGCTACATGCTGAATTCCTGCATTATTTACTAAAATATCGATTTCACCTAAGTTACTTTCGATAAATTTAACCATATCAAGGATTTGGTCTTTTTTGCTAAGGTCAGCACCATGAAATAACGGAGTATAGGCATAATCTTTTGTAAATTCAGCTTTTAGCTTTTCTACATCTTGTTCACTTGCAATGCCGTTTAAAACTACTTTAACCTTTTGAGCAGCTAATGACTTAGCTATAGCAAGACCAATACCGCTTGTAGAACCTGTAATCAGTGCAATTTTCCCTTCCATAAACACCCCTTATATAGCAAATGTCATAACCAAATGGTATAGCGCCATAGCACCCATACCAAAATTCTCAACAATACTTACCACGCTTAATGGTACGTTTAATATATTTCCAAGGCATGCACACTTGATTTTTCTGCCTGATTTTATAGATAAAATCACTCCCACCCCACTTATCTCCATCAGAATAAAGGTAAGGATATTAGTAAGGACTATGTTACTAGATTCAAGGTATGAAATACCTAGAAAAAGCTCTAAAAATGGGTACACATAACCGTACACTCTACTTTTTTTGGCTATAATGTCGTATTTTGAAAAGCCTTCTACAAATCCATCTAAGTCAAAGAATTTAAAGAGCGAAAAGAATATAAAAAAGTAACCCATAAAAAGATAACTTACAGCGGAAGTTTCTTTAGGAATGAAAGATAAAAGCAAACAATAAAGAACTATAATTATTAGAGGTTTATAATCTTTCCAGAAAGATGTCTTAGTCTCAAGATGATCCATACTTTATACCACATAAGGCTTAATATATTAATATACTAAGCTTTATGTTAATTTATGTCAAAGTTAAAGATTTATTTCATAACCCAAAACATTTACATGAGGCTGCTCAACTATATCTCGGTAATGCATGTTTAAGTGGTCAAATATAATAGCCTGAACATCGCAACTTAGTATATTAAATTCAGATTCTTTGCATCCAATATTCCTAAATGCCAGATAATAATCTGCATATTCTTTATGAGCTTCTTCAAATTCCTCAAAAGTAATACTTTTCCCTTTAATGTTTGACTGCATTTCAATTAAATCATGATATTTAGCTAACATATATTTTGTATTATCTACAGATAGATCATGATCAAAAAAGCCCTTTAAAATACTCGAAATGTCGCAGGTAAATTCTTTAGAAAAATCTAAGTAAACTTCATAAAATTCACGATGTTTATCAGTAAATAAGTCTTGCTCAATAGATGAATATATTTTAGGTGAAAGCAAATGCGCATTTTCTAAAACAAACTTCATAGTAGCAAAATTTTTCATTATAAATGGCATCTCACTTATGGTCATATAGCCAGGAGAGTCTATTTCATATTTAGAAGCTGACTTCAAAAATTGCTTTTTAAAATCATCTGCATTGTCAAATTGTTCAAAAATTTTCCATATTAATTGATAAGTTTCAATACTAATATCCAAAGGAAACTCTGTCGCGTAAAGTATAGCACTTTTTGGAACTTCCCTATTAGTTACATTATTCAGATACTCACAAATTTCAAGCTGATTATTACCCAAGGCATCACCATATGCACAGCATAGATTATGTATAAAATTATGATCAGAATGCAAAGCGCTGTTATTCATAATAAATTCTATTACATCTAAAAACCCATTTGTGCATGCGTATTTCATTATTTCCCCTGCATGTCTAGCATCAAGAAGCAATTGCACGACATCTAAACGACTATTTCCTGCCGCAGATTTAAGGATTTCTAATTGTGATGTATCATCTAGCTCATTAAAATGATTTTTAGCAGCTTCATTATCCCCAGCTTCCCATAGGTTCCAGAATTGTTGGCTCATAAAAATATCCTATATACAAATTAACTATTATCTTACATACAGGATATTTTTTATACTTCAAGTTTAAACTACTTAAACACTACCTCGCCTTTTTCAACATCAGCCGTAATCGATGATCCTGACTGAACATTACCCGATAATATCTCTATAGCCAGTTTATCCTGCAAATGTTTTTGGATCACTCTTTTAAGCGGCCTTGCGCCATAAACGGGGTCGTATCCTTCTTCAGCTAAAAAGTCCACGCATTTATCTGTGAGTTCTAGCTTAATTTCCTGCTCTAACAAATACTGTTTTAGCCTTAGAACCTGAACTTTCACAATATCATTCATATGATTTCGAGCAAGTCTATGGAATAGTACAATCTCATCAATTCTATTAATAAACTCAGGTCTGAAAGAAGCTCCCACTCTTTCCATAATCTTATCACGGACTTTGTCGGTAGTTTCATTGTCTTTTAAAGCCACCAGTAAGTCTGACCCAATATTTGAGGTCATAACTATAATAGTGTTACAGAAATTAACAACCCTGCCCTGACTGTCTGTAAGCCTTCCTTCATCTAGTAATTGTAGAAGCAAGTTAAATACGTCTGGGTGTGCTTTTTCAACTTCGTCAAACAGAATAACCTGATATGGCCTACGTCTTACAGCTTCTGTTAAGAACCCACCTTGTTCGTATCCCACATATCCAGGAGGTGCGCCAATAAGTCTTGCAACTGCATGTTTTTCCATATATTCAGACATATCAATACGAAGCAGCGCCTGCTTATCGTCAAATAAGAATTCTGCTAAAGCCTTTGTAAGCTCTGTTTTACCCACGCCTGTTGGCCCTAAAAACATAAATGTTCCCATTGGCTTGTTTTGGTCGCTTACCCCAGCTCGAGCCCTCCTTACAGCATTACTTACTGCAATTACAGCATCTTTTTGGCCAATAACGTTTTTATTTAGAATATCTTCCATTTTTAGCAGCTTTTCACGCTCACCCGTCATTAGTTTATCAACAGGAATGCCTGTAGCACGCGATACCACAACTGCAATATCAGCTTCTGTCACAGCTTCTTTTGCCATTTTTGACTGATTGCCAGATTCAAATTCAGCTATTTTCTTTTGCAGGTCAGGGATTAAGCCATAAGTGATTTCACCTGCTTTAGCAAGATCACCCTTACGCTGAGCAACCTCTAAATCTGCTTTTGCTTTATCTAAATTTTCTTTAAGCCTTTGAAGTTCAGTCATTTTTGCTTTTTCAGCCTGCCATTTTGATGTCATATCTTGCGCTTCTGATTCAAGCTTTGCTAAATCTTCCTGAAGTACAATAAGCCTATCTTGAGATGCTTTGTCTGTCTCTTTTTTAAGGGCTTCAGCCTCAATTTTCATTTGGATAATTTTACGATCAAGCTCATCTAATTTCTCTGGCTTGCTGTCAATTTCCATTTTGAGCTTACTTGCAGCTTCGTCAAGTAAATCTATCGCTTTGTCTGGCAAGAAACGGTCTGATATATAGCGGTTTGAGAGCGTTGCTGCTGCAACAATAGCATTGTCAAGAATCCTAACAGCATGATGAAGCTCATATTTTTCCTTTAAACCTCTTAAAATTGATATTGTATCTACTACACTTGGTTCAGAAACATACACAGTTTGGAAACGACGTGCGAGCGCTGCATCTTTTTCTATATATTTTCTGTATTCATCTAAAGTTGTTGCACCTATACAGTGAAGTTCTCCACGTGCTAGCGCAGGTTTTAGCAGGTTTGAAGCGTCCATTGACCCTTCAGCAGCCCCTGCTCCTACAAGCGTATGAAGCTCATCGATGAATAAAACTACATCACCTTCACTATCGGCTATCTCTTTAAGCACTGCCTTAAGCCTTTCTTCAAACTCACCACGGAATTTAGCTCCTGCTACCAAGGCACCCAAATCCAGGGAAATAACCTTTTTGCCTTTAAGATTTTCTGGTACATCCCCATTTACAATCCTTTGAGCCAGCCCTTCAACGATTGCTGTTTTACCAACCCCAGGCTCACCTATTAAAACCGGATTATTTTTAGTACGGCGAGATAAAACCTGAATAGTACGCCTGATTTCTTCGTCACGGCCAATCACTGGATCTAGTTTATTTTTTCTAGCTTTTTCAGTAACATCTGTGGCATATTTCTTAAGCGCCTGATACTGGCTTTCGCTAGACTGGGAATCTGCGGTTCTACCCGCCCTCATGCTTTCAACAACTGTCTCAAGCTTTGCTTTAGATACATTTGCCTTTCTGAAAACTTCAGCTAAAGATGGGCTCTCAAGCATTACCTGCAGTATTCTTTCTGTAGTAATAAACTTATCACCCTTCTTTTTGGCTAAAGCTTCACTATCAGCTATAAGTTTGGCAAACTCCTGCCCCATGTAAACCTGAACATTTGCACCTTCCACTACGGTAAGTTTACTCATTTCATCAAGGCAAAGTTTGCTTAATGTTCTAAAATCCCCACCGCAAGATGCTATGATATCTTCAATAAAACCTTCACCATCTGTTATCATTTCATTGAGCAAATGAACAGGCATTAATTGCTGATGCTTTGATGCCAAGGCATTCGCATGTGCGCTTTGAACAAGCCCTGCTGCTTTTGTTGTAAATTTATCTAAGTTCATAAATCACCCCTTTTTTCTACTTAATGTAGTTATGGGTATGGTTTTTATGAATTCAAGAGGAATAGTTTATTGTTTATATTCATGTATATCATTTTAGCAGCTCTAAAAATTCGGATGATAATATATATTTTCTATTTTTTTTAGAAGACCCCACTATTTCTAAAAAGCCACTTTGTACCCAATCTAGACATATTTTAGAACTTGTCCTAGGTTTAAAACCAAATAAATCACCTATTTGTGAACTGCTAATTGCCTCATATTCCTGAAACAGGCTTAGTACTTTTCTCTGTCTTGGGTCTAATTTTTTCAATAAGCGACTGTGATCGGGCAAATCCTGTATCTTGGATTCTTGCATATATTTAAGAACCTTCTTAAACGATATTTCCATACCTTCTATAAAATATTCTACCCATTTAGTAATATCTGATTCTGCCCTACCAAAATAGTAATTATGCGACTCACCTATGCTAATAGCTTCATAATATGCCCCTAAATTTCTTGCATAGTATTCCTCTAATGAATATAACCCTTTTAAGTCATAACCCCCAAGATGAAGTATTAAGGTAGTGAGCAATCTAGCCGTTCTTCCATTGCCATCGTAATAAGGATGTATAGTTGCAAACTGATAATGTGAAATTGCAGCAATTATTGGGCAAGGCAAATCACTGGTATTAATCCATTCTACAAGATCCTTCATTAATGTAGGTACATCATTTGCTTCTGGGGGCATATATATAATAGATTTAGTCCTTCCATCACGAATAACATTTTGACCATCCCTATATTCTGTAGGGGAAATTTTAGTTTTCCCGTTCGACATCACTAAACTATGGAGAGTCTTTATGAGTTTTTCAGTAATCCTTGTATTGGATGCAGCATATTTCTCTACTTGGTTAAGCGCAGCATAATAGCCTAAAACTTCATTTTCTTCTCTTTCTCTTCCAGGAAAATGACCATCAAATTTAATAACTGTCTCAATTTGTGCCGGTTCTAATTGATTACCCTCTATCATTGTAGAAAAATGAGTAGTGTATATTTTGGCTGTTTCCCGCAATGTTGTAAGCACTGTAGGGGTAAGTGGCAAGTGTATTATTTTCTCTTTAACTGACTCAATATTTAGTAATAGATTCAGTATCTTAGGAGTTAGTTTAAAATTTGGATTAAAATTTATCGGCATAATAACAGCAATTTATCGGCATTAACATATATTTTATTATGCCGATAAATTGCTGATAAGTCAATTGCATAAAGTCTTCTACCAATCCAGTTTGTCAGAACATTGGGAATTATTAGATTTTATTCCTTCTAATATACTTTCTCTCATCATAGTAATAGAAACTAAATATAATGTTTCCTGAATAGCATTATAGTCTTCCTCAGAAATAATAACCGCCTTATTTCTTTTTCCTGTTATTTTAACTGGCTGATGAGATTCTGAAACACTATCAATAAGCCTATAGAGCTTTTCTCTTGCTCTACTGACAGAAATAACATTCATAACTATACCTATTTAAATTATGCACCTATCAATCGTACCATATAACGTACGCATTGCCAATTATACCCATAAATACCTAAATTAGTAAGTTTTTAATTTTCTTAAAACGGCAGGATTATACATAACTAATCGCAAAATAAATCACTGATTTCAATAGAAAATTTAACACTTTTTAACTAAAAACTTCTAGAAATTATTAATAAATCTGTCTACTGTATTATTTAATATTATATAACCTGTTCACTAAGGTAAAATATTGCATGAAATGTCCATTTTGCGGCGCTAAAGACACTCAGGTTAAAGACTCCAGAAGCACTGATGATGACACAGGCATCCGAAGAAGACGAGAATGCGCCAAATGCAAAACCCGATTTAGTACAATCGAAAAAATTATCATAAAGAATATTTACGTAGTTAAAAAAAATGGGGAATCACGCCCATTTGACCGTGAAAAAATCAACAGATCCATCAATATTGCCTTTAGAAAAAGGCACTTTCCGCCAGAGCGCTTAGAAAATATTGTAAATCAAATAATCTCTAAAATTGAGTCTTTGGGTACCAATGAAGTACCTAGTAAAACAATAGGCGACATAGTGCTAAACGTACTTAGTGAAATAGACCCTGTAGCATATGTTAGGTTTGCATCGGTTTATAAAGAATTTTCTGAAATACAAGACTTTGAAAAATTCCTGCATAAAATTAACACTAGTAAATAAGGAGAATATATATGCTTGCAAGTAATAAAAAAGACACATCATCACCGAAAATTGACCAAAACACTCCTTTGAGTTTAGAAAAGCTAAAACAAGACGCAAATAATTTCACTTCTATGTTAAATCAAACATTGATAAAGGAATTTTTTACTCAACAGAAACAGGAAGACCTTTTTTTATTAGTGCGGTGTTATCATGAAAAACTCGATCAAATAAACAGAAAAAGTGTTATTGATCTTATAGAACAAGAAAATTTAGATCAGTTTGTACAAAAGTTTGCTGTAGATTTATGCAAACAAAGCCTTTTGAATGTCAAAGATCAGAAAATTACCAAAGAAACTATAAATGCATTCATGAAGAACATTACAGATACTCTTCATAAACACAAACAAGAAAGATTAGTGACCGAACATCCTACTGACTGCAATAAAAAAACATACACAAATATTAGAAACGCCCAGTTTTACTTAGAGATGGTTCTTTTTGATTTAAAATCTAAAATTTTAGATACAGGTTTTGAACCATCTGATAGAGAATATGCTGTCATACGCCAAAATATTATCATTATTCTTGATAACCTTAAAAAGGATCCAAGTTTATATCACAACAAAGAAGAGGTGCAAAAATATATAAACACCCTTAACTATCACTTACGTAATTTTTCAGGAAAAAACGATTATAAAATTGCTGAAGTTATCGACATGCTAAGCAAAGCTATTGATACTATTGAAAATTTAAAAATCGAATGCTTAATACCTGTTGAAAATCAAAAAAGATCACCTGATATCGAATCACACAGAATGATGGAATTTTTGAAGGAAGATGGGTACAATTCACAAGTACTTTTTGAAGCCATTAAGACTAATGTCGCAAATTTTATAAAAGCCAATAGTAAAGGGCTAAAATCTTCCGAGATATTAAAAAATTTAAATACTTTATCTCATACTATGTTTATAAAAACAGGTACTTGGGCGGGCGATTCTGCAGGAAAACCAAGAGTAACTGGTGATACTATACATAAAAGTTATATTGAAAATGTTGAAAACGTTATAAAAAATGTCATTAATGTTATTGAAAATGGCTTCAATGATGTTCCATCTTCTATTTATATGCCAGGATTACGCAATTTATTAGATGAAAGAATTAAAAATACTCAGGATCCTGTTGACAAAGCAACTCTTAATAAAATTAAAACAATAGTTAGGAATATAGTAACTTCCTTAGAAGGTATTCAAACTGCATCACAAAAAAATACCTCTATGCACCTTAGTAAACATAAACTTTTGCAAAAATTTGATGTTTTGTGGAGCAGTGATACTTATCTTCAGGTACTTGATAAATATGAAGATATAGCATCAGCACTTTTACGTACACAATCATGGATATCTAACAATTTCCATGTAAATATTTATGAAAGAACAGACGCACAGGTAAATCAGGATGCCGTAAATGATTTATTCAAAACTTTCAAGAAAAAGACAAAATCACCTCTTTTAAATATATTAAAAGATAAGGAATTTTCTGATCTTACTGAAGATGAAAAATTTACTCTACTAAATAACATAATGGATTTAAATTCCAAAGAAGGTCAAAGAATAATAAGTTTACTTAATAATGAGTTTCATGAAATATTAGAACATTTAAACCTAGACCAAACGCATCCAGATTACTCTTCTACAGTTATAACAGAGCTTAAACGCAATAGAGTTGTGGCTAATGGCGGTTACGTTGAACATTTAATAAATGATGGGCAAAATATTTATACAGAATATAATTCTATCTATAAATCAATGATTGCTGACACTGAAAAGCCAAGCGATGTTCTTAGCAAAATGTTACTGATGCGCATTTGCTCTAATAATCCAAAAGAACCCCCGAAAGCACATATTATTCCTCTTACTGAAAACATGGAGTTTTTCCAAACAATTAAAAAGACCCCAAAACCTCCTAGAAAAGGTAAAGAAGAAAATAAGCCAGGTCTAGTACATAAACTTTATACCTGTGACTCATACATGCAAATGCTAGCGATGATGGGCTTTAAAATGACTAAAATGACAGCTCAAAGTGATACACCAAGGCATAATGGAGTAATTGGGGCATTACATGGCATTGATTATGCTATTGAAAAGCTCAAGCAAGTTGCGTGCCACCCTGATGTTATGGCATGTATCGCAAAAAATTCCAAATTTGCAATTTCTACTACAAAAGATATCAAAGATTATAAAAGCCTTGAAACTCCGAGATCTTATCCAAAAACTGTTGAAATCAGCATTAAAAACGGTAAGGGTCACAATATAATGCGCAATGGCGGAACTGCCTTAAATTATACCGTCCAGGGTCACAATCATACATACGCAAATCAAGCATATCAGTATATGTGGAACGTAATATCTACATGGAATAATAATTTATATCCCGATACTAAATATAAAGATTTAGTACAAACTAATGAGGAAATAAAAAAAGTATATAAAATTGCCAAAAAATTTCCTAATGCTTCATCGGAAGCACACAGGTATAGATTTTTTGATAATAAACAGGATGATAATTTTATTGAAAAAGCATTAAAGCGCAATCTTAACCCTTTAATTGGTGAAGCTAAGATAAACTTGCCAGATACTTTAAAGTTTCAGGCAGCCTTTAATAAAGCAGCGCGTGGGGAAAAAAATGAAAAAGGCGACCAGTCTAGTGAGCATCCTGTTTTATTTACAAAAGATGAAGCCAAAAAACTCCAAAATCTTGATAATATTTTAATTAAAACTTTGTTTACAAGTACTCGTGCAATTTCTGCAGATCTTAAAACTCGTCATAGCGGACTTTATGATAACCTAACAGGTTCCGCAGTTATGCAAACTATAAGAGATGTTTTTGAGTGTGAAATTTCAGAAATTCCAGAAAGTAAGTTAAAACAGGTTTTTATACTTAATACTGGCTTATTTGGTGCTTTATGGCGCATCACAATTGGTTTTTACGAAGTTGATTTAGAAGGCTTCCTGAAGTTTTTCCCAAAACAAATACGCGAGAAAGCATTTAAAGAATCTCAATGCATGCATACTATAAAGCAATATACAGAAAACAACTATGATATTAAGTATGACAAAAATAAATTTAAAGCCATAAAACAAGGTGAAGAAATTGAAATAAATATTACCCCTTATGACATTATTGCTTATGAAATTATGAAAGCCGAGCAAAAATCAAAAGACCTAAATGATCTTAAGTATATTTTAAAATCTGTTTTCGGCGACAGGTTTAAAGATGATAGTTTACTTTCATTTATGTCAGAAAAGGAGCAAAAATTTTACGCTGAAAAACTTCCAATTAATAAAGCTATCCGAAAGATCTACGGATATATTAACAGAAAACATTTCAAAGGAATTGACGATAGCGAATTATTCCCTAGCGACTGGATAGATGAAAATGGTAAAAATGCTGATAAACTTACTAATCTGATGATGAGTCTGCTTGATGGATTAGACAGAGCTGACAACTTACATGCTACTCACTTATGCGCTCACGGTGGAAGTCTGGAGAGGACGCGAGTAGGACTCTGTTTAGAAATATATCAGGATATTGCTCACAAACTTACCGAAACAGTTTCTCAGGGCTATGCTGTAGGATTTTAATATTAGAATTGTTCTTAAATTGCTAAGATAGGTATGTTAAAAATATAATTTTAATATACCTATTTTGCCTTACAATGTCTTAGTTAAAATTTTTTAAAATTTGCACATCTCATATTTACTAATTTAACTAATAAGCAAGTTATTTTGTTGCTAAATAAAATATTTTAAATTAATTTTTCATTTTTTGATTTACAGTTTATACTAAAGGTATATAAAGCTGTTTACCTAAAATCATATATTTCGCATGTCACTTGTAAGGTATGTAAATGTCAAAATCGTCTGAAAAAAATCAATCTCAAAATTTAAATGATTTTCCCATAGATTCATTAACAATTTGTAAAACTTATATAATTAACAACGATTTAAAAAGTTTAAAAAAACAATATAAAAAGCTTTCCTCCAATAAAAAAAGGCTATTACTTGAAGAGAATGATTTTGAATTACTACATTTAGCCATTCTTAACAATCGCACAGAATGTACTCAATGGATTCTAAAAAAAGCAAAAAATAAAAATATATTTGAAGAAATGCTCTATTCAAGGAAGTTTTGCCTATTTTTCAATGCTTGCAAACAGCAAAATAGCGAATTTGCCAGTATATGGGTTAATCATGCTAAAGAACATCAAATCCATCAGGTTGTTTTGGAAGATTATATACTACAAGCACTAAAGTATGCATGTGAACATAATCACATAGAAATTACCAAATATTTACTTAATGAACTATCTCAAACCAAAGCCAACAAACAGGTAATTACTCAAGCTTTAAGTGAAATGCATGAAACAGCTTTTTTTAAAAATTTTGACCAAATTACGAAATTATTAGATGACTTTTGCAAAACGCTAAATTTTACAATCCCCACAAATCATTATATTTTAGGATTAATAGAGGCGTTTTTTGATGCCTGTGAAGTAGGTCAGCTTGAAATGGCGACTGATATTTTAGATAAAGCACAGTCTCTTGGTTTTTCTCCTAATATATTTATAGAATTCAAAGATTTTGAACTGTATCGCCAAGCTGAAAATAATCAAAACTTATGTCTACAAAAATGGATAATTGAATTAGCCAACAAAAATAATTGTACTAAATTTTTTGATGTTATTGAAAAAACTATAGCAAAATCTTGGTACAATGCTATTCAAAAAAATGATTTTGATATGGCTGAAAAATATTTATTATATTGTTTAGAAATAAAATTAGATATTAAAAAAATATTATCTTTTGATAATTATAAATATTTCTACAAACTCTGCGATAATGGGACTACACAGTCATTAGATTATATTTTTAAACTTTATAAATTTTGCGACATTAGTACAACTTTTATCATAGCAATCAAAAATTTTAAGAGCTTTGTATCAACTTTTAGATTTAAAAGATTTGATTTGATGGATAAAATATTCGACATAGCTTCTATAGAAATGCTTGAAAGAACATTACTATGCTCACAAAATGCATATGTTGTACAACAAGCATGTTTTACAACCGATATTAATCTTATTAAAAAAATTTTTGAATATGTTGAAAACGTAAAAGTTACGGAAAAGATATTTGAAAATGTCAGTCATAATCCACTTCACATCACAATAGAGGCTGGTAATCATGATAATTTTCAATATGTTCTTAACAAGGCCATTAGTTATAATGCTGATTTAAAGAGCATACTTCAATATGATAATGCTAATATCATCAAAAATGCTATAAGAAAACAAAATACAGAAATAGCACGAAATTTATGTAAACTTGCGGAAGAGCTAGGTATTAATAATGCTCAAATTTTTGATTTTGAAACACTTAAAACAGGATTAATAAATGAAAGTAAAAAAGGTAACTTAGATAATGTTAAATGGCTTTATTCAAAAGCTAAAGCCCTAAATTTACATAAAGCTGTTTTAGAAGCAGATGACCTTGATATATACATTAAAGCCTGCTCACACAATAACTTACATGTTGCAGAGTGGCTCACAAAACGCATTGCGAAATATGAAATTGATAAAAGCCTGATACTTAAAAACTCCAAAATTGGCTTTTTTGAAGATGCTTGCAGAGACGGAAATATCGGTATAATTACATTATATTTAAATGAATTTGCGTATGTACCATTGATACAAGAAATCTGGGCAAAGTATAATAATAGCACTTTAAATTTATGGGTAAATAAGGCACTGGATTTTGAAGCAGCTAATGGTATCAACGCCTCTCTTATATATGAAAGTTTTTATAAAATGCCTACAACCATTACATTTGCTGAAAGTAAAATCAAGAAGTTTCCTAAAAGTCTGGCATTACTTGCTTCACAGTCAAAACTTGCCCCTACTTATAAACAATTCAAACAAATGTTTAAAGATTGTACACAAAACCCCTTATTTTCAGATATTAAAAAAACTGAGTATACTTACATGCAATATCCTAATGAAATTAGAACAGAAATAGGAAAATTCATAGGAGTCGATATGAGTGAAGCCATAACTTGGAGAGAAACCGAAATTTATAAAACTCACACTAATTCTCAGCGTAATAATTTAGTCCAATCTGCATAAGTAGGGTTTGACAAACCTTATAGAATATTTACTATCTAATAAAAAAAGCTATAGGTAATATCATGGTTAAATCTAAGGGTTATGCAGCGCAAAATGCCACATCAAATTTAGCGCCATTTGAGTTTGAAAGAAGACCACTTACAGATAATGATATACTAATTGAAATTATGTATTGTGGAGTTTGTCACTCTGATATTCATACCGCAAGAAACGAATGGAAAGGCACGATTTATCCTGTAGTTCCAGGTCATGAGATTATCGGTAAAGTTATAGAAGTCGGTAAAAACGTTACTAAATTTAAAGTAGGAGACATTGCGGGTAGCGGTTGTTTTGTAGACTCCTGCAGGAAATGTCCTGAATGCGATGAAAAATTAGAACAGTACTGCGATAAAACTTCTTATACCTATAACAGTTATGAGCAAGATGGCGTTACAAAGACATATGGCGGATATTCTAATAATATAGTTGTACCAGAAAGCTATGCATTTACTATATCACATAAAGATAATTTAGCAGCAGTTGCCCCCCTTTTATGCGCAGGTGTTACAACCTATTCACCACTTAAGCATTTTAAAGTTAGCAAAGGGCAAAAAGTAGGCGTTGTCGGGCTTGGTGGTCTGGGACATATGGGCGTTAAGTTTGCAGCATCATTTGGCGCACATGTTGTGGTTATTACTACTTCCTCAAATAAGAAAGATGATGCTTTAAAATTAGGGGCAAAAGAAGTATTAATCTCAAAAGATGCAAGTGATATAGCTAAACACGCAGGAACATTTGACTTTATATTAAATACAGTATCGGCTGATCATGATATTAATAGCTATTTATCACTTTTAAAACGTGACGGACATATGGTAATTGTGGGCGTTCCAGAAAATCCCCACCAATTATATGCAGGTTCTTTAATATTTAAACGTAAGTCTCTTTCAGGCTCATTAATTGGCGGTACAAAGGAAACTCAGGAAATGCTAGATTACTGTGCAAAAAACAACATTGTATCCGATATAGAAATCATACCAATTAATAAAATCAACGAAGCTTATGATCGTATGCTGAAATCAGATGTCAAATACAGATTTGTTATAGATATGAAGACACTTTAAGAACTAACTTTAACTCCAAGGGTTCTGTCAATATGCCAGCCCTGGAACATTTTGATCCCCAAAACATGACCGTACTGCACTGCTTTTTCATCATCACATCTTGATAAAATAATGCGAGTAGGTTCGCTGGATTTAATTTTAGCAACTAATGCCTGATTTTCAGCTTTATTTAGGTTTTTAGCAATATCTGAATTCCACTGAAGTTTTATAAGATCGGCATCCAAAGATTGCCTGTCAATTTGAAGCAGTGATAAATTATTGACCCCATCAATACAAACCCTAACGTTTTGGGAGTGTAGAAAGTCTTTTGCTGCTTTGTACCCAGCAATATCATAGAAGATATCAGATACCTGAAACTCAATAATAATAGATGCCCTCTTCTCTTCTGGTATGGTTTTTAAAAACTCCTGAAACTTCTCATCCATTATAGCAGGAATATTTAAATTTAAGCTTACAGGTTTAGCAAAGAAGTTTTCATGGTTAAGCATAATATGTCTAAGCACTATTTCATCCAGTTTTTCGACTAAAAACTGGTTTATAACCCTTGGGCTACACTGCGTAATGCGCTCATCTAATATCTTTTTTAAATGTATAAGGCTAACATATACTTCTTCATAAATTGTCTGAGGTTTTGCATTACCGTCCACAATTGCTGCTACAGGCTGCCTGCGAATATACTTTCCAATATCTTCAGTAAATAGTTTGTTCTCAATAGACTTTAAAACATCACTCAAAAGGTTAACATTACCTTTATGACCTTCAACTTGCTGTTTTTTAATACGCACTTGATAATCCTTCATTAAGTCATCACATTTTTTTATAAATTTAGTCATTTCAAAATTCAGGAAATATACAGAACACAGGCTATTTTCGCCAAATCCATTGTCTTTTGTAAGCGGATCATCCTGAAACAAATACTTTAAATTAAATACTACTTTATCAATAATATCTGCCTTAGAACTTATTAAAACGACTATAATATCCTGATTTTCAAGCAAATATGTAACGCCACTATGATTTTTTAGATGTTCGTTAATAGTATTCAGGGCAAGCCTAAGATGATAATTTGTTCTGTAATGCATTGTCAGGTTTGAAAAATGGAAATGAATAGCAGTTCCCTTTGGATCATGCCTCATATCCATTAACATTTTCATTAGTCTTGGCTCTGATGTTTTAGTAATAATGTCCAAGGTACTATACCCATATAAATCTTTATATATAAGTATATTATATTAATAAATTTACTTTTTTTACAAGTAAATTATAGCTTTGATCTAATATTTGTTGTAAGTGAAGCACCTTCCTGCTCCTCTCTATGGCAACCAAACACCCCTGGAATACCAGGTTTTTCAATATTTTTGCGCTTTTCCTGACGCTCTTTCTGCTCATAAATACTATTTATTACAAATTCAGCCGCACCTTCCCCGTATAAATTATCGTAGTATGAAGCATCAAATTCATCTTTGTCACTAATGTCTATGTTCAGCTCAACTCCTTTGTATGACTTTACATATGCACTGCCATCATTTTGTTTTACAGACTTTATAAAGAATTTTAACATGTCTTTATGTGATGCTACATCTTTCTGCCCCATAAGATCTGTAGCATGTAAATAAAGCTTTTGAAGCAGCTCGATACCATCGATACCAGAATAATTAACTATTTTCATGAAACTAACCTTTTGTTACGAACTTAGGGATTTTATATAGTTTTTTGGAGAATTGTCGAGAGTAAAACTAAAGAAGGTTATATAAAGCTAAATCTATGTAATTCTTATCATCAAAGTATATAAAAGCAGGAAATTCCCTGTTTTTATATACTTTTTAGAATCAAATAATTAGTTCTTTTTCATAGAAACTACATAGTGAGACGGATACTTCTTCATACTTCCAGAAGCAGCATCAACTATAAATCCAGGCCAGAAAAGTACGTTTACAATTGTAACGGCATTAAAGCTATTTCCTACAGCAAAATTAAGCTGAGTATATCCCGGTTTAGAACAGTCTATGTTAATAGTACCATGACCTCTGTTAACCATAACAGTTGCTGGATTAGAGTGAGTAACATACATACCGCCATTTGGGTCTGTTAGCTTACAATTTACATCAGTTAGAAGCTCGTTAGACATGCTATCTACAACCTTTACATTAATATCCTGCGTTGTACCCGAAAAAATTGTAGCACATGAAGATAATAAACTTGTTGCTACAATAGCTGTAAAAATATTTTTCATAATATTTCCTATATTTAAAATTAACCATATTAACTATAAAATAACTAAAAAAACTTATTAATCTACTTAAATTATAAGTAAATCTAATCCACAGGTGCTTCAGGAAGGTTATACTCAATGTCCTTCCTAACATCTGAAGAATCTTCGGCTGGGTTTGTGTTATATGCTTCTATTACATTCCCGAATGGAGAAATTAATACCTGGGTCGGATTACCCTTGCTGCTTGAAGCAGAAACTAACCAGCTATTAAACTCACCTCCTTCTGGAACTACTACTGGGTATTTTACCCAGTTTGTTCTGCCAGGGCATTTTTTCATACTTTCCTGAGAAGATACCACTAAAATTTCTAATCCCCTGTCTCTGTATAGCCTTGTAAGATTATTTAAAGCAAATAATCCTCTGGTAAATCCACAAAAATCCTCATCTTTTACCAGTAAAACCAATTTTCCCTTGTATTTAGAAAGATCTACCTTCTCGCCGCTTACATTTTTAAAACTAAAATCATAGGCATTAACAGCGCTTAAATTTTCAGCGAAAGATATTGCGGGTAATAAAATACTAATAATAAGTAAAATCACTTTCATAATAATCTCTTGCTAAATTTAGGTATGAATTATAATAATACAATACAAATTTATGATACGAAAGAGTATTGTTTTAATTTCTTAACCAAAATTTTATAAAGAGCTGAAAATCATGAAAAAATATAATGTGGCAGTTGTTGGCGCAACAGGCGCTGTTGGCGGCGAGATGTTAAACATTTTAAGTGAGCGTAACTTCCCTTATGGCGAGGTATATGCCCTTGCCTCTCGCGACTCAATTGGTAAAGAAGTTAGCTTTGGTGATGTAAAAACCTTAAAAATAGAATCTCTTGATAGTTTTGACTTTAGTAAGGTAGATTTTGCTTTATTCTCAGCAGGTGGAGAAGTATCAAAGAAATTTGCACCAATTGCTGCATCTAAAGGTGCTATTGTTGTTGATAATAGCTCTGCTTTCCGTATGGATAGCGACGTATCACTTATCGTTCCAGAAGTAAATCCTGAAGATTACAGTACATATAAGAATAAAAACATAATCGCAAACCCAAATTGCGTTGTTTTACAGATGGTTATGGCGCTTAAACCACTACATGATGAATTTGGTATCAAAAGAATTGTAGCTTCCAGTTATCAATCTGTATCTGGCGCAGGTAAAGAAGCAATGGATGAGCTTTTTGCTCAAACTAAGGCACGTTTTTTATATCAGGAAACAAAAAACAACGTTTTCCCAAGAGATATTGCATTTAACGTTATACCGCAAGTAGGTGCTATTTCTAACGATGGTGACACTGAAGAAGAAATTAAGGTTGCCAATGAGATTAAGAAAATTTTAGGCTCGCAAATCGAAACTACAATAACATGCGTCAGAGTTCCTGTATTTGTTGGTCATAGCGTAAGCGTGAACGTTGAGTTTGAAGATGACATTGACATGAAAACCATTGAGAATGCCCTAAAAAACTTCCCAGGTCTTGTATATCATAAAGATCATAGCCAGTACGTTACACCTAAAGAAATTGTGTGTGATTACGATGTTTATGTTTCTAGAGTAAGGCTTGATAAAACTCAGGCAAATACTATTAATGCATGGATTGTTGGCGATAACCTTCGCAAAGGTGCAGCGCTTAATGCAGTTCAGATTGCGGAAACAATAATAAAGGATTATAATTAAAGAAAAAAGATGGTGGCTGAGGAGGGATTTGAACCCCCGACCAAGAGATTATGATTCTCCTGCTCTACCACTGAGCTACTCAGCCATCTTTACCAAAAGGACAGGATCTGTTATGCGTGATTTTAAATTGTTTGTCAATATTTTATTAGCAATAATTTTCGTAATTCCCAATTTTTCTGCCTCAGCCTCTAAAATTTCAGAGGATATTAGTTTTTTAAATGCAGATAATAAAAAAATTAACCTTGAAGCTTTTGAAAACAATGTAATTTTAATCCACTTTTGGGCAACCTGGTGCGCACCTTGTACAACCGAAATGCAAGTTATAGATAAACTTCAAAAAGATTACCGCAAAAGACCTTTTAAAGTTTTAGCCCTTTCAGAAGATTACAAAGGCATTGAAGCTGTAAAAAGCTTTTATAAAAAGCATGATATAAAATATCTTGATGAATTTATCGACGATAAAAATGCTATTTTTAAAGATATGATGATTCCATCATTGCCATTTAGCGTACTTATTGATAAATCTGGAAATATTGTAGAAACATATAAAGGCGCCGTTAACTGGAATGATGAAGAAATCCGCACCACCATTGAGCTTGAGCTTAAGGAAATTGAGGGAGAAGTTACCGAATTACCTGAAACTAATGCGGATGGAAAAACCGCAGGGTAGCCTGCTTTTATTTTTTCCATGTGTTTTTGGCTATACTCTAGCTGGTGATTTTAACCTGAAAATTAGCGTTTTATTCTTAATATGCAGTATATTAATGCGCGGCACAGGCTGCATCATAAATGACATTGCGGATCGTGATTTTGATAAACATGTAAAGCGCACAAAAGATCGCCCCATTACCTCAGGTAAAGTGAGCGTTAGAGAAGCGATTATTTTAGCTATATCTATATCTATATCTATATTAAGCCTTTTAATTGCACTCCAGTTTTTACCATTTGAAAGCCTGATTATAGCTATATCATCTATTATTTTAGTGATAATTTACCCATTTTGTAAGCGCTTTACCTACTTCCCTCAAGCGATCCTTGGTCTTACTTTTAATATTGGGGCTTTAGTTGGCTGGCGTGTTATAGAACCTTTAAATACTACAGCTATATTATTGTATATAGGTCTTATTTTTTGGACTTTAGGTTATGACACTATTTATGCACTTAGTGACGCCCAAGACGACAAAACAATCGGAATTAAGTCTACTGCGCTGTATTTCAAAGAAAAAACCCCTCTTTTTGTGTCAAGTTGCTATACAGTTTTTAGCCTTATACTTTTTATTATTGGCTACTTAGAAAACTTAAGTCTTTATTATCATATATTCATGCTTTTAGCCTCCAGTCATATGCTTATGCAAATACTAAAAGTTTCTAAAGGCAATTATAACGCAATATTTAGGTCTAATATTCTGACAGGTATGATAATTTGGTTAGGATTTATTGTAAAATAAGCTTGCAATAATGAAAATTATCGATTATAAGAAATCTTATTCCAATATCGATGGGGCGTGGCCAAGTGGTAAGGCAACGGTTTTTGATACCGTCATGCGTAGGTTCGAATCCTACCGCCCCAGCCATCCTTTTTTATAACTCAACAAATACTCTTAAATTCCGAATTATTTATTGTAAAACAATTACTTATATCTGATTTTCCCCCTTGCAATCGCTTAGCGTTTAGATTATTTATTTTTATCACACTCAAAGATACAAGCTAACTTCAGAAAATAGATAATATGCAACATACAATAGAAACCCAAAAACTTACCCTAGAAAAACTTGAAAAGCATTTATGGGGAGCGGCAGATATACTACGTGGTAGTGTTGATAGCGATGCATATAAACATTACATATTTGGACTATTATTTTACAAAAGACTATGTGATGTTTGGGAAGAGGAATATGAAGATCGTCTTGCTAAGTATAAAAACCATGAGCTAGCAGCAGATCCAGATGAGCATCGTTTTCAAATACCTGCAGGTGCATTTTGGAAAGATATAAGAAAACATAGTACAGGAATTGGGGAGCATTTAAATGCTGCGTTCCATAAAATTGAAGATGAAAACCATAGTCTTAACGGAATATTTCAGGACATAGATTTTAATAATAAACAAAGGTTTCCTGATAGTATTTTACAAAGGTTACTTCAGCACTTTGATACTTATCGCCTTAGAAATTGTGACGTCAGCGCCGATATGTTAGGTAATGCTTATGAATATTTAATAAAGCAATTTGCCGATGATGCTGGTAAAAAAGGTGGGGAATTTTATACCCCAGAGATGGTTGTAAAACTTATGGTACAAATTCTTGACCCACAAGAAGGCATGACCATATATGACCCCACCTGTGGATCTGGAGGTATGTTGATTCAGGCTTACCATTATTTGAAGGATAATAATAAAAAACCTGAATCTCTTCACTTATTTGGTCAGGAAAGAAACTTAAATACTTGGGCTATATGTAAAATGAATATGTTTTTGCATGGAATAGATGATGCTCAAATTTATCGCGGCGATACTTTAAGAGAACCAAAAAATATTATAGACGAAGGAAATAAAGGGCTCAGGCAATTTGACATAGTAATTGCCAACCCTCCATTCAGCTTAAAAGAATGGGGGTATGATTTATGGCAAAGTGCTGACCCGTATGGCAGAGACAAATATGGTTGCCCACCCAAATCATATGGTGACCTAGCATTTGTTCAGCACATGATAGCCAGTTTAAATAATAAAGGCAGAATGGGGGTAGTATTACCTCACGGAATTTTATTTAGAGGCGCTGCGGAAGGCAAAATCCGCGAAGGAATACTTAAGGATGATATTATAGAGGCCGTGATCGGTATAGCTCCCAATATATTTTATGGAACCGGAATTCCTGCCTGTGTTCTAGTAATCAATAAAAATAAACCAAACGATAAAAAAGGCAAGGTGCTAATTATCAATGGGGCTAATGAATATAAGCCTGGTAAAGCTCAAAATAGCTTAACATCGGAGAATATAACCCGCATTGTAGAAGCTTACAGAAATTGGCAGGATTCTGAAAAATTAGCAAAAGTAGTAAGTATAAGTGAAATCGCAGAAAATGATTATAATTTAAATATTACAAGATACGTAAATATTGCAGATGAAGAAGAAAAAATTGATGTAGCTAAGGAAGTGGCCACTTTGCAGGAATTAACTAAAGAGTGGGATAAAGCAGAACAAGAAATGATGCACTACCTTAAGGAGCTAGGGTATGTTAATTGAGCCAGAACAATTGCCTGATGGGTGGGAAGTAATTGAATTACAGAAAACTTTTGCCTTTGACACAACTGGTTTCTGGGGAAATGAATGCAGTAATAATCAAGGCATCAAAGTTTTACGTGCAACAAACTTTTGCAAAGATGGAACTTTAGATTATTCCAAAATTTCAATTCGCACCTTTCCAGAAAAGTATAAACCCATTAAATTGCTACATAATTATGATATTATTTTAGAAAGATCAGGAGGAAGTGAATTACAACCTGTTGGGAGAGTAGCACTTTTCAATGCAGGAACAGGGTATTCAGTTTCCAATTTTATGCATATAATTAGGATAAATTCTAAAATTGCATTGCCTATTTATATATTTTATTTTTTAGATTTTATTTATAAATTTGGTTATACTAAAATTCTTCAAACTGCTACTACTGGCATAAGAAATCTCAATTATAATGAATATAAACAAACTACTGTATTATTACCACCCCTCTCCGAACAAAAACAAATTGCTACCGTACTTTCAAGTGTTGATAAGGTAATAGAGAAAACTAATGAATTGATTGAGCAGACCAAAAAAGTTAAACAAAGTTTGCTACAAAGCCTTTTAACCAAAGGCATTGGTCACACAAAATTCAAACCATCTCCACTGGGTGAGATACCTGAAAGTTGGAGATATGGTAATTTCTCAAACATAGCCTATATAAATCCCAAAAATAAATTAAATATTAGTAATGAAGCAGAAGTTTCATTCATAGGCATGGCTGATGTTTCTGAGAATGGAAAAATTGCAAATAGAGTTAGTAAACCTCTGAAAGAGGTTATAAAGGGATATACAGCTTTTATTGAAAAAGATGTTTTGCTAGCAAAAATAACGCCATGCTTTGAAAATAGAAAAGGTACTATAGCAGAAAATTTAACTAATCAAATAGGATTTGGAAGTACTGAATTTCATGTATTGAGAGCGCAAAAAGATAACGATTATCGTTTTATATATTATCATACGATAACAAACAAATTTAGAAAAATGGGAGCATATTCAATGACTGGAACAGCTGGTCATAAACGTGTTCCTGCAGAATTCATATCCTCTTATAATCTAGCAATACCACCTCTCCATGAACAACAGCAAATCGTTGATATCCTTATCTCAGTCGACAATACCATTCAAAAGCATCAAGAAAAGCTTTCATCGCTTCAAACCCTCAAAAAAGGCTTAATGCAGGATTTGCTGACTGGTAAGGTTAGAGCCACAAATATTAAACTAAAGGAAGATAATGAGTGAATATTATTTTGTAGAAAAGCCATGTATTGACGAGCTTGTAAAACTTGGCTACCAATGGATAAATCCAGACAATAATGAGCTTTTAAGAGATGGGCTAAAGAATGTTATATTAAAGAACATTTTTATATCTCAACTACAAAAAATTAATAACATTTCTGAAGATGATGCACGAGCGGTTTATTATGAGTTATTAAAAATACAAAATAATGAAGAATGGACAAAAATATTAAGAGGTAATTATAGCCGTACAGTTCTAGGGGAAAGTAAAAAGAAAACTATCCGCCTGATAGATTTTTTAGATACTAAAAATAATATATTTAGCCTCATTAATCAGTTTTCTGTTAAAGGGCTTAAAAACCGCATACCTGACATAGTATTGTTTGTAAACGGCATTCCGTTAGTAGTAATTGAAGCGAAAAGTCCATTATCCTTAAAAGACAAAACTGGAGAAGCATTTGAGCAAATTAAGCAATATGAGCGAGATATACCGATCCTATTTTACACAAATTTATTCAATATTATCACTGATGGCAATAATTTACTATATGGTGCAACTGGCTCTTCTTCTGAATTTTGGGGATATTGGCGAGACCCCTGGCCAAAAAAATCCCAAGATTTTGAAAGCACATTAGCGCAAGACTTATATGCACTTTGCGCCCCTGAAAGATTACTTGATATACTTGCGCATTTTGTTGTATTTGAAAAAGATGAGAAAACAAAAAAAATTATTAAAAAAGTTTGTCGTTACCAACAATATCGGGCTGTAAATAAAATTTATGAGCGGATAAAAGATGATAAACATAAAAAAGGTTTAATATGGCATACGCAAGGTAGCGGTAAATCACTTACCATGGTTTATACTGTTCTTAAATTAAAGGCACATTTGACTTTAACAAATAGTGAAATAGCCAATCCGAATATTCTGGTTTTGACTGATCGTACTAACCTTGACAAGCAAATTTCAAATACTTTTAAAGCATGCGATATACCAAACCCTAAGCAAATTACATCTAAACATGATCTGACACATGAATTAAGCCGCAATACATACGGGATGGTTTTACTATCTACTATATTCAAGTTTGAAGGGTCAATAAATAATATTTCAAACAGCCATAACTGGATTGTGCTAATTGACGAATGCCATCGTACGCAAGAAAAAGACTTAGGTGCATATTTACGAAAAACTCTTCCTGATGCAAAGTTCTTTGGTTTTACAGGAACGCCTGTAAAAAAGAATGACCGCAATACTTATCAAATGTTCAGCGAAATTAATGAGGGTTACCTAGATAAATATAGCATCGATGATGCTGTAAGAGATGGGGCTACCGTTCCGATCAGGTATACAAGTAGGTTAACGCAGTGGCAAATAAACCCGCAGAAATTAGATATATTATTTGATCAATGGTTTGCCCATGAACCAGAAGAAAAAATCAAGCTTTTAAAGAACAAAGGCGTATCTATAGAGCACTTAATTAAACATCCAAAACGTCTTAACCTAATTGCTTATGATATATGGATCCATTTTCTGGAAAATATTCAACCTAACGGGCTCAAAGCCCAGATTGTTGCAATAGATCGTGAAGCAGTGATTTTATACAAACTGGCGCTTGATCAAGTTATTACTGATCATTACATTGCTCAGGGACTTAGCCCAAATGAAGCTTTAGAAAAAGCTGAGCAAATGAGTAAGTGCGTATATTCAAATTCACAAGAAGATGCTAAGCCAAGTGAAGATAATTATACTCAGACAATACGTGATGGCCTAAAAGAGTTTTATCTTGATCAAACTCAAGAAGGAAATGCTATAAATAACTTCAATAATCCAGACCACCCACTTAGTTTTTTAATAGTCTGCAACAAGTTGTTAACAGGATTTGATGCTAAAATAGAAGGGGTGATGTATCTTGATAATCCCTTAAAAGAACATAATTTACTTCAGGCTATCGCCAGAACAAACAGATTGCATAACAGAAATAAACAATATGGTTTAATTGTGGACTATGTAGGCGTTACTAAAAATCTTGAGAAAGCTTTTGAGACATATAATAAAGATGATGTTGTTAATGCTATGCAAGATTTTGAAGTAGAACGTGCTATTTTAAGAGGCACTCACTTAGATCTACAACAATATTTCAAACTAGCAAACAAAAGTAGCAGCATTACCCTACAAAAAAGTGAGTTCGATAATTTAATTGATAATATAACCTCTGAAGATGAATGGTATGCTTTTAAAAATAAGGCAAAGCAATTTACCAGAGCATATGAGGCAATGCGTGCCGATCCTATTATATTAAATTTTCAATATGATTTTAAATGGGTAATGAGCTTCTTGTGCTATGCCACGCAAAAATTTGAGCAAAAAACCTACGATGATATTAAATATTACAATGAAAAAATCAGTATAATGCTTGAAAAACATCTTGATGTTATAGGAATTAGATCAATATGTAAGATTCATACCATAACCGACCCAGAATTTTGGGATGATTTTAATACTGAAAACAAAACTGAAGATCAAATAAAGACTGCAGCTATTCATAAAGGCACTGAATTAAAAAAGATTTTAACCGAAAAAGTTTCAGAAAATAAATTTCAATATGATAAGTTTTCACAAAGGGTTCAGGACATAATATTAAAATTTAATCAAGGGCATTTAGAGGCTGCTGAAGTTCTTAAAAAATATGAACAAGTATCAAAAGAATTGCAAAAAGAAGAAAATGACTATTTAAATAGTGGTTTAACTAAAGAGTCATATGGTATTTTAAAAATTTTAGAAGCTAGTAGCGAAAATGTTTTAAATGATGGTAATTTGTTAAAACTTAGCACTCAAATTGCTGAAATATATTCTTTAAGTGAGGATGCAACTATAGGATGGCAAGATAAAGATGGCTTAAAAAAGAGTTTGAGGCAAAGAGTAAGAGAGCAGCTTATAAATAACAATACAGATCCCAATAGCTTAAAAAATATAGTATTTGAAATAGAGAATTATGCGATAAAGCATTATTCCAAGGTTTTATAATGAATATTTTAGTAATTGGAAAAACGGAAATTCCTTATAAAATAAGATTAAGCACTAGGGCTAAAAAGACAAGAATTATTGTTTCGCCTAATAATGTTGAAGTTGTTGTACCACATGATACGGATATATCTAAGATTAGTCATTTTGTTAATTCAAAGAAAGAATGGGTATATAATAAATATACTGAAATATCTCATTTATCCTCGATTTATGTTAAAGATAACTTTGTAACACTACAATCTGGTGCAAAGGTTTTGTACCGAGGGCGTCAAATGATGGTTAAAATTCATAAAGTGGAAAATGACTATGATAGAATAGAATTCAAGAATAGATTCAATATTTATGTTCCAAGTACACTGTTACAAAATCAAATAGAAAAATATGCCGCAACAACTTTAAAATTCTGGCTTAAATCTCACTTAAAAAAAGATGTAAGGGATTTAATAAAACATTATACAGATGAGCTTAGTGTTAAATGTTCAAAGATTAGAATAAATAATTCAGATACATTTTGGGGTAGTTGTAATAAAAAAGGTGCTATCACTATAAACTGGAACCTCATAGCTGCTCCAAAACCCGTGCTTGCATATGTGGTATTACATGAGGTTTGTCATTTGGTACATCATAACCATAGCAAAGAGTTTTGGACTCTATTGCAAGTGCATATGCCCGATTATTTAACTAAAAAAGAGTGGCTTAAAGCTAATAAGCCTAATTATAGTTTATAAAATAGATGCTTTGCTCGCCACAAAGCTATAACGGTCTGCGCGCTCGCTACGCATCTATTTTTAATAAATTTCTTGATTAATTAGTTTTTGAATAGTAGGAATGTAAATATTTAAAGCGATTATATCTTTATAATATTTAGTTCGAAGTGTATCAACTATAGCCAGCCATCCTTTTTTTATAATGCCTGTTCTTGATTATAATAATTTACAAATACCTTATAACATACGCATAAGCTCAAAAGCAAAGCGTGCCAGAATCACAATATCTTCTGAAAAAGTTGAAGTAGTTGCCCCACTTAAGCATAATATCAAAGACTTAAACAAATTTATAAAATCACATAAACTTTGGATATTTAACAAATATCAGCACATGACTAAACACAGCCCTATTAGCGCTATAAACGACAATACCGAAGCTCTAAAATCAGGCTCACAGGTTTTATATTTAGGGCAGAAACTTGAGGTCATTATTCATAAAGTTTCAAATAATTATTGTAGAAGTTCAAAGTTTTGGTGACGGAAAAGGGTTGACAATAAGGATGTCTGAAAGGGTTATA
>MKSX01000030.1 GCA_001897445.1 Alphaproteobacteria bacterium 33-17
AAAATTCCTTCCTTATTATAACCCTTTCAGACATCCTTATTGTCAACCCTTTTCCGTCACCAAAACTTTGAACTTCTACAATTGCGAGCAGCAGTAAGCTGCGCGGCAATCCACTTTGTTGCTTAAAGTTTTTGTACTTGGCATTAAAATTTCCTTTGTTTTTTGAAATAAGATACGTTAAAACCATACATAATATAAAAGTATAGGGTAAATATTATGAAAATGATCGCAAACAATATTAAAATGGGTCACGTTCTTGAGTATAAGAATGACCTCTACAGAGTTGTAAAGCAACCTACGCATACTCAGCCAGGTAAAGGTGGTGCGTATATTCAGGTAGAAATGAAGTCTATTAAGACAGGCACTAAAGTAAATGAGCGTTTTAGCTCTTCTGAAGACGTCATGAAAGCAAGATTAGAGACCAAAGACTTTCAATATCTTTACACACAAGATAACAAAATCGTTCTTATGGATCAGGAAACATATGACCAGATCGAAATTGAAAGTGAAATGCTTGGTGAAAAGATTGCATTCTTAACAGAAAATATGATTTTAACAGTTGAAATGCATGAAGAAACTGCAATTACTATCAGACTTCCTGAGACAATCATATGTGAAATTGCTGAGTGTGAGCCAGTTACAAAAGGTCAAACAGTTACTTCATCATATAAGCCAGCGATACTTACTAATGGTCTTAGGGTTATGGTTCCGCCATTTATCGAGTCTGGTACAAAAATCGTTGTTAGAACAGAAGATGTAACATACGTTGAAAGAGCGAAATAGTTTAAAACTAAAGTGGATTGCCATGCAGAAATTTATTCTGCTCGTGACGACATGGTGGTAACAACAGTCGTTATTCCAGAGATGCCTAGCATCTGGTGGTAATCCACATCAAGCTATCCGTTAATATCTTTTAAGGCTTTCTTCATTCGCTTCCCACCATTTTCAAAAGAATATTTGTCTACTTCTGAAAAGCCATTTTTGGATAAATTTTGATATAACTCATTATTATTTGCCAAATTTAAAATAGCTTCAGCCATTTTTTGGGGGTTATTCAGCGGTACCAAAATACCATTTTTATTATTTTCGATAATCTCTTGAGGACCTTCGCTAGATGTACTTATGATCGGGGTGGAGTAAAGAAATGCCTCTAAAACTACTATGCCGAATGGTTCTGAGTGTGATGGCAAAACAAAAATATCAGTGTTATTGTAAAGCTGATCTTTATCTTTTACCCATCCTATAAACTCTATATTGCTATCTAAACCGAGTTTATTTACCAGGCTTGTGTATTCTTCCTTCATCTCACCATCTCCACCGATAACTAAAGTAAAATCAAGTTTTCGGTCTAAAAGTATCTTGGCAGCCTGAATTAATACCTCAAAGCCTTTTTTCTTAACAAATCTACCCATTGCAGCTATTTTAAGGGGTTTTTTAGGAAGTTTATTTTTATATTCAAAACCATCGGTATTTATCATATTAGGCATATGATAAATTTTATTTGATCTAAAACCTTTATGCTCTATAAAACTTTGTAAATGCTTTGTAATTGAAAATATATAATCGCATTTTAATAGGTGTTTGATCCAGTAATTGTGAGCAACACCAATTGCAGGAACTTTTGATGCTCTTAGAGTAAGTCTAACAGCTCTACTACCATGTACAATAATGCAGTCAGGCTTAAAATCTTTAATAACTTTCCTGATTTTATAGCTTGCCCATAAATCCCACCAGCCAATGTTACTGATTTTAATAAAATTATCTTTGGCTTTAGGAAATTTTGGATGACAAATCGATAAAACTTCTAAGCCGCATTGCTTTAAAGCTGTATCATAATCAATAAAAACCTGCTCAATCCCGCCAAGCCCTTTTGAGAACATTATATTAAGAATTCGCATAGTCTATAGCCGCATATATTTTTTTAACAAGCTCTTTTTCATTATATAATTTTAATTCTACATTTAAATACTCAATGGCTCTTTGGTGTTTTTTATTAAGCCTTACCCAGTCTTTGTAGGTTGTGATTACATAACTTCCGCTAGATCTTGCTTTTAGTAAAATTTCATCAATTTCATTAAGCTCATAATAGTAATGATCAGGGAATTCTATAAACTCAACAATTTCTAATTCAAATGAATTTAAAGATTTTAGAAATTTTTCAGGGATTCCAATGCCGCAAAAAGCAATGTATTTATTTTGTTTAGGCTTTACGGGTACAATGCTTGCTTCATAAACCTTATGAGCATATTCGCTTGGAATTGAGAAGCAGCCATTCCCAATAACTATAATTGCATTTGCTTCATCATAGGTACTTAAAACTGGCTGACGCATAGGTCCCGCGGGTAACATAAAGCCATTGCCATAGCCATAATCGCTATCGATCACTAATACTTTAAAATCAATAGTAAGTTTATGGGATTGTAATGCGTCATCCACTATTACTGCCTTAATACCATGCATTTTTGCATATAATGCGCCTTTGGCTTTATTTTTAGATGCTATAGTAGGGAAGTTACTTAGAGCATACATTAAGCTTTCGTCACCCACTTGAGAATGTGTCATACTATCGCTAACTATTAAAGGGCCTTTAAGTTTTCCGCCATAACCCTTTGTAATGACTGCAAAATTAAGTTTATATTTATCAAGTATTCTGGCAATCCACATGCAAACAGGGGTTTTACCGCTGCCACCTGCATTTAAATTACCTACACCAATTGTGAAAATATTTGCCTGAACTTTGCGCGAAGTATACTTATCGATGATAAAGCCAATAAAATATAGTATGGATAAAGGCCATAAAATTAGGGAAATTAAGTTTTTAGTTTTCCAAAATTTTGGTGTTTTAAGTTTGAGTTTCATAAAATACCAAATCAGTTATATTTGAATAGTTTTCAACAAGTTTCTTTGCATTATCGCAGTAATGATCATATTTTCCAAGTTTATATTTATCATATATGTCGGCTAGATCAGTAACATTATTCATTAGAATTGCAGCATTTGATCCAAAAAAGTTTTCATAAATTTCCTGTTGATTTGCAAAATATATACCTGTGAGAATTATATTGTCAAAATATGCGGCTTCGATTGGGTTATGTCCACCTATTTTGTCTTTAAACGACCCGCACATAATAACCAAATGGGCAATTTTATAAAAGTCACCCATTTGTCCAATCGTATCATTAATATAGATATCCGCGTCTATTTGACCTTGTTTTTGAGAATGTAACTCGGCTGTAAAGCCATATTCTTTAGCAAGTTCAAGTACTTCTGCGGATCTGTTTATATGTCTGACTGCAATAATTAACTTAGTTTTTTCATTTTGATCATGTATTTGTTTATATGCATCTAAAATCATATCCTCTTCACCAGGATGAGTAGAGGCTGCCAGAATAATAGTATATCCAGCAATAGAACCTTCAAGTTTCTGCAATATATCAGTGTGAATAGCTGGAATTTCTGTATCGTATTTTAAATTACCAATGTATTTGACGTTAGATAATTGACTAGATTGTACTAAAGAAGAAAATTTTTGTGCGTCATGTGTGCTTTGCGCTAGTATTTTTTTATAAGATCCAAATATTGATTTCGCAAATTCGGCATGTCTTTGCCATTTTTTCATAGATCTTTCAGATATCCTTGCGCTAACTAAATAGACTGGAATATTATGAATTCTTGCGCTAAGTAAGTAAGCTGGCCATATCTCAGATTCAATAAAAACAGCTTTTTGAGGGGATAATTTTTTTAAAAATAAAATCATTATCGGAAGTATATCATATGGGAAAAAATAATGTTCTACATCGCCATTAAGTTTCTTTTTGACTATCTCGTGTGAAGCTCGCGTAGTGGTGGTTAAAATTACCCTGTATTCAGCATTTTGATACAATTTAATAAGTTTTATTGCGCTATTAAGTTCACCAACGCTAGCTGCATGAATATGAATTGTTTTTTTATCGACTGCAGATATTTTCATTAAGCCAAAACGGTGGAGCAGTGACCTTGGCATTTCTTTTCCTTTTATCATTCTTAAAAACAGATAAAAAGGCATAACTAACATGCCCATAAGTCCTACTGTAATGTAAATAAAGTAGTATAAAAAAGCTTTCATGATGCATCTACTTCATTTTTCATTTGTTTAAGCTTACTTTCAATCCTTTGTGTATATATTTCATCTGTATCAGTTTCTAAATAATATAAAGGCTGAGAGATTTGGAAAGAGCCTTTAGAGAATAGCTTTGGTATAATCATTTGATCCCATGATCTTAAAGTTATTCGTGGATTTGCAGAATACGCCACGAGTACTACTGGCTTTTTAGAAATTTTAGCAATTGCAGCAAGATTACCGCCAACTTCAAAAACCGGGCCTCTCGGACCATCAGGAGTTATGGCTACAGATTCAGTTTTAAGTGTCTTTAATATGTTTCTTAATGCGGCTGCACCACCTTTAGAACTTGATCCACGAATGGTTTTATATCCTAAAAATTTCATCGCTTTTGCTATTAATTCACCATCGCGGTGATGTGATATCAAAACATTCATATTATTAGGGTTTTTCCATAAAAATGGAATCATAAGCATACGTCCGTGCCAAAATACTAAAATGACAGATTCATTGGCAAATGGGGCAAGTAAATTTTTCTCACTTTTTTGCCAGCGCATAGAAAAATAGATAACTCTTAAAAGAATAGATATCAAAAAAGCAGCAAATGTAATAAACCAGGGTTGTTTAAAAATCTTTTTAAGCATTAGAACTTTCTTTGTAAATATATGATAAATCGCAGTATATTGTCTTATATTGTCTTAGTCTATAAAATACTTTAATTTCAGCATATTTCTATAAGTTTTAAAATAATTTCATTTAATAAATTCTCTGAGTCGTTGATCTTTCTTGAATTTGAATAATATCTGGTAACGTCATGACCAATTCCAAATGCTAAAGTCTTGATATTTTGGTATTTTTCAATTTTATTGATTACATATTTAAGGTGCTGATCTAAATACTGTGGAGGGTTGTTAGAACAGGTGGTTTCATCCAGAGGTGCGCCATCTGAAATAACAATCATATACTTTTTTTCGCTACCCTGTTTTGCAAGGCGTTTAAATGCCCATTCAAGTGCTTCTCCATCGATATTTTCTTTCAGAATTGCTTCTTTCATCATAACTGGAATAGAAAGTTTTGCAGATGAAAACTTATCGTTAAATGCTTTATATATAATATATCGCATGTCGCTTATACGCCCAGGATTAGCCTCTGATCCTGCGTTTTTCCAGTCTTTGGTACTTTGACCACCACGCCATTCCTTAGTGGTAAATCCTAAAATCTCGCATTTAATATTGAAATGATTGCATATAAACGAAATAACTTCGGCGCATATTGCAGATGTTGCTATGGGTTTTCCGCGCATTGACCCCGAGTTATCTATAAGTAGAGTAAGCGATGCCGATATTTTTTTGCTATCAGATTGTTTTTTGAAAATATTTAATTTATCAGGCGAAGTTATAATTTGGCTAATTTTATGGCTATCAATACTCCCTTCTTCCTGATGGTAAATATATGACTTATTAATACGTGATTCAAGCTTTTGCATGAGTGCTGTCAGCAGCTTTTTATCAATGATTTTCAACTCATGAAGCTTTTTATCAAGTTGTTTTCTCAGATAATAAATTTCCTCTTTAGTAGCAAGAGATGATGCTTTTATAATTTCATCATATTTTGTTGTGAATATTGTGTAATTGCTAGAAGCCCTAATTGCATCTGATTTTTGGTTGTTGCTTGATGAAGCTTCAAGCATTGATCGTGGAATTTGCGCATTTTTAACTTCTGCTGCGTCAGACTCTACAAATTCTTCAAGGCTTTCTGGGTCAATTTCAAGTTCATCAAGCTGGTTTTGCTCTTCGGCTGTTGTTATGGTATTTATAATTTTCAAAGAAAATTTTGCAAACTCTTCCTGATTATAAACTAAACTATTGTTAGTTAGTTTGATATACCATTCCTGCAAAAGCCTATTAATATTATTATCGTATGTATTTAACGTATCCTGATTACGTTTTTCAAGGTAATAATTCTCAATGTTATTTTTAACGCCTGTGAGTCCATGCGAAGCTATAACAGCAATCCTTAACTTTTCAAACTGAGAATATAAAACTTGCTTGGCATAATTATCTGGTAAGTGCTGAGTAAATACTGCCGGGTCATGATAATTCGTATAATAGCTCGCTATATCAGTCAGTCCGCGTAAAAATTTTTTAGACTTTGGTAGTAACAAAAACTGATTTTGTAAAATAAAATCTTCATCAGAAAGTGAATAGGCGCACGTGATATTATTGCCTGATAATACATTTACAGTGCTTTCAAATTTATCTGTTTTAGCTTTGGTCACTATTTGATCTCAATATTAATAATATTCCCTTTATATATTAAATAATAAAATTCTTGAAAACAATCAAATAAAAGTCTAGATCTAATAGGGCAATTATTTTAATAGGTGGTGCATGAGAAGAAGGCTATCTAATTTATTCGTATACTTTAATCCGCGAATACTTTCAATGCTTATGCTAGGCATTTCTTGCGGTATACCATTGCTGCTTACAGGCTCTACACTTACTATGTGGTTTACAGAAGTTGGCGTTGATAAAACCACAATCGGCCTTGCATCACTTATAGGATTTCCATACTCTTTTAAATTTTTATGGGCTCCTGCCATGGACTTTGTTAGCATTCCTGTGCTTTCTAATTTGCTTGGAAGACGTAAAGCATGGATTGTATTAATGCAATTTTGTTTAATCATTTGTATTATTATAATGGGCTACTCAAAACCTGAAGACATGCTATCCTTTACAGCAATGATGGCAGTATTTGTTGCTTTTTTCTCTGCAAGTCAGGATATAGTAGTTGATGCTTATAGGTTAGAATTGCTTTCGGAAAAAGAGCAAGGGCCTGGCGTTTCTTCATATATTACAGGTTATAGAATTGGCATGCTTATAGCAGGTGCGCAGGCTTTATTTATGGCTGAATATATGGACTGGTCAACAGTATATTTGATTATGGCAATCATTATTGGTGTTGCTATGAGTATAGTATTATTCCTGCCAGAACCTGACGTAAATGTTAATACTAAATTTTTCTCAAAAAGTGTATTTTTTAGACGTAAAGAAAAAGGTATTATGATTATTGTTAGAAAAACGATTATTCAGCCATTTACTGATTTTGCTAAAAAAGATGGATGGCTTGCAATGCTGCTTTTAATTTTACTTTATAAAATGGGGAATGCGTTCGTAGGTCACATGGCTAATCCTTTTTATATCGAGCTTGGTTTTAGCAAAAGTGAAATTGCAACCATTGTAAAAACATACGGGCTTATAGCAACAATAGTTGGTGCTTTAGTCGGTGGTAGCATAGTGCATAAATATGGTATGGCTAAAGGCTTATGGATTGGCGGTATTGCTCAGTTATTATCGATACTATTATATATTGTACAGGAATACTTTGGTTATAACAACCTTGTGCTGGTGCTTACCATTAGCTTAGAAGACCTTGCAAGTGGCATGGGTTCTGCGGCAGTATTTACATTCATAAGTAGAGCGTGTTCTAATCCGCTTTATACAGCAACGCAGTACGCTTTAATAAGTTCGCTTTCTGCTTTTGGCAGATCATTTGTTTCGTCAGGTTCTGGGTATGTTGCAGAAGTTTACGGCTGGACTAATTTCTTTGTATTTAGTACTTTACTTACCGTACCTGGTTTGATAGTTTTGTTTTACCTTCACTTTAACAATAAAATAAAGTCTTAATATGCTGAAAAAAATATCTCTAATTCTAACATTTATTAGTTTTGCAAATTTAGCTTTAGCTAGTAATAACGGGTATTATCAGGATCCCGATGTTTTTAAAAATTTAGTGGTATTTGTAAGTGAAGACGATTTATGGGTTGTTCCAAAAGATGGTGGTGATGCAAAACGCATTACAACACTTGGAAGTGATATTAAAAATCCTGTCTTTTCGCCTGATGGCAAAAAAGTTGTATTTAGCAGCAATCACAACGGCGGTTATGATTTGTATACTGTAGATCTAGATACAGGTGAGCTTACAAGAGTTACTTATATAAGTTCTGGTTATTTAAGAATATCAGATTGGTATGAGCCAAATACTGTTTACTTTGTATCAGATCATACCAGCGCATTTAACAAAGAAAGTCATTTGTTTAAGCTTGATTTAGACGCAAAAAAGATCGAAAAACAATCATATGGTGGGGCTAAGTTTTTCTCTACTAATGGCAGACAAAAGGCTTTGCAAAAAATTCAATATAGAGAATTTGGCTACTGGAAGTCATATAAGGGTGGCGCTACAGGTGACATATGGTTTGATAATGGCAAAGGAAAGTTTAATGAGCTTTTCAAAAACGAAGCAAATACTTCAAGACCAACTATAATAGAAGGGCGTATATTCTTTTTAAGCGATAAAGACGGCGTAGGTAATATTTATTCTATGGACTTTGAAGGTAGAGATATTAGGCAGCACACTTTACATAAAGATTATTATGTAAGACATTTCAGAGGCGATAATGATTCTTTAGTATATTCAATTGCAGGTGATTTGTACATTCATGATATAGCGACAGATAAATCAAAAAAGATTAATATTGCGTTTCATTCTAATAAAGGCAAAAGCGATATTAAATTCCCTAATGCAAAAAACTTTATAGAGCATTATTCTCCTCATCCTAAAAAAGATGTATTTGTGCAAATTATTAGAGGACATGTTGTAGTATCTCATTACTTTAACGGCACATCCTTTGAAGTTGGTAATAAAAAGTACCGTTACCGTATTGCAGAATGGGCGAAAGAAGGTAAATTTATAATACTGGCTTCTTCATTTAAAGAATCTGATTGCATACACATACTTGATGCTAATACATTAGAGATAAAGCATGAGTTTACAGGATTTAAGTTTGGCAGGATCAATGCAATAATTCCAGCTAATAAGGCGGATAAGTTTGTTGTTACTAATGACACTGGTGACATGTTTATGGTTACTTTCGGGAAAGGTGGCAATGAAGTTAGTAAAATAGACGCTACAAAATATGGCTGGATATCGGGTATTTCATGGTCTGATGATGACATGCACATTGCGTATTCTGCTATGAACTCAAACAAAAATGCTGTTATTAAACTTTATTCAATACGAAACCATGAGTCATCAGTTTTAACCGAAGAAGACTCTAACGCATGGGCTACAAGGTTTGATTCAAAAAGTAAGTTCTTGTATTTCTTATCAGACAGAAATTACGTGCCTTTTACAGATTATCATGATGGACGTATTTTTTATCCAATGTGGAATAAACCTTATATAATGTCACTCAACCGTGAAAATTTGATGCCATTTTATGGTGCAAGCGGCGCATTGGATGTAAGCGAGGGTGACCAGGAAGATGATAAAAAAGAAGCTAAGTCTATTATTAATATCAAAAACTCTCATAGGAAAATTGTACCTTTCCCAGTGCCTGACATGCTATACTATAATATCTATAGCAGTGGTGATAAGATTTGGTTTTTAATGTCTGGTCCGCAGCCAAACGCTGATATTCTCACACGAGATAGTCAGGGTGGCAAAAAAACACTGCAAATGTTTGATTTTAATAAAAACAAACTTGTTCCGATTGCAGATGGCATAGAAGATGCAATACTTACTAAAAACGGTGAAAGCTTTTTAATCAGAGTAGGGGCTGAATTAAGGCTTATTTCATCGATGCCAGGTGGTAATCCTTCTCAGCCACAAGAAATCACATCATCCGACTATGGCGCTGATAGTGGCTGGGTATACAACGATCCTAACCTTATGGTGAATGTTAAGGATGAGTGGTATAAAATTTACAACGAAGCCTGGGCTAATCAAAAAGATAGATTTAACAACCCACGTCATAATATTAACTGGAATGAAATTTATCAAAAATATAAGCCTTTACTTGAAAAAGTTAGTACTCGTTTAGAGCTTAATGATGTGCTTTGGGAAATGCAGGGCGAGCTTAAAACATCTCATGCTTATGTATTCGGTGGTGATATCAAAGAGCAAAATAATTATACAGTTGCTAAACTGGGTGCAACATTTACCTATGATGAAAACGAAAAGGCTTATAGATTTGAAAGAATTTATAGAGGTGAGCCTTGGAACTCTAGGGCTGCATCTCCGTTAAAATATCCTGGGCTAAAGCTTAGAGAAAGAGATTTATTATATAGCATTAATAACTTAAAGCTTACCAAAGAATTTACTCCTGAAATGGCTCTTGTTAACGCAGGGAATGACAGGTCAATAATACTTGAAGTAGCTTATAATAATGGGCAGAGTAGACGTTATGTGCATGTAAACAGCCTCGATAAGGAATATGATCTATATTATAAAGAGTTTATCAAAACTAATGGAAGTTACGTAGCTAAAAAAACCGATGGCAAGATTTGTTACATTCATGTACCAGATATGATGCCAAGAGGTTTCACAGAGTTTTATAAAGGCTACCTAAACTGCTATAATAAAGACGGTATCATTATTGATGCAAGGTATAATGGCGGCGGCTATGTGTCTTCACAAATATTAGACTTCTTAACCAGACACCGCATTGGTGTATTTGATTCTAAAATAATGGGTAAAGAAGCATATCCTTCTCTTGCTTCCAAAGGTAATTATGTGTTGCTTGTCAACCAGTACTCAGGTTCAGATGGAGATATTTTTGCGAATGCCTTTAAGTTTATGAGGCTGGGTCCAGTTATTGGTAAGCGTACATGGGGTGGGACTATTGGTATTAGAATGGATAAATATCTTGTTGACGGTGCGCTCACAACACAGCCTGAATTTATTAGTTGGTTTGCAAATACTGGCTATGATATTGAAAATTATGGGGTTGACCCTAATATTGAGGTTGAAAATACACCAAATGATGCAATAGAAGGTAAGGATACTCAGCTGGATAGAGCTATTGAGGAAATTACTAAATTAGTCATGGAAAACAATTAGCTGCTGTGTTTTTGTATGGGGTTGGTAGACTCTAATAGATTATTTATAGACTGCATTAACGCTAAATATAAATAATCTGTATACTAATATAGGTTAAAAATAAGTAAATATATCTTGACTTTCATCCATAAATTAAGTATATTTTATTAATATTTTAATTTTACTTTCCTATTGTTATGAAAAAAAGAAAAGCAAGTGATCTTAATGACGGTATTACAGATACTGAGATATTTAGTTATTATCAAAATAATTCTCAGTCAGAACTTGTGGCACTTATTACAAGCAAAATTCAGTTGCTAATTGATAATTTTGACGAAAATCAGAATAGTTTTGATCAGGAAAAAGCTGAACATAAATTTATTAGTTATAAAAGAACCAGAGAAGGGGCTTTTGATATTGATACAGAACTTGCAAACATATCTAAATTATTTGAGTTATTAAATAATAAAAATAAATATATTATAGCAACAGGCAACCATTATGCCTTGTTTAATTTCGTTTGTAGTGACAAACTTTTATTAAATAAACATCATACTTTAATAATGAATCTTTTTAAATTTTTCAAAAAAAAGGATCAGTTTAATCAAATAGATAATTTTTTTGAAATAGCTCAATCTAGTATTAGAAGCGAAACACGCTTAAATCAAGTTATAGAGTCTATGTGGCTTAATTTCTCTACTGAAGTTAAAGACAGACTATTTGCCGAAGATGGTACAAGACAATTTAGCTTGTTAAGTATATTTTTAAAGAATAATTATAGTTTTGAGTTTATAAAGCTATTTTGGAGTTCTCTGGATATACATGATCAGGAATTAAGTTTAAAATGTGCTAATTGCAGTAGCATTGCTTCTCTAATTCAATTGCGTTCAAAAGAAGAAATAACCTGGTTTTATAATCATGTAAGCTCGGACATAAAAATTTTAATGCTAAATACCTGGAAACAAAGTAGTACCAGTTTCAGCTTAATTGAAAGTAATGAAGTGCTATTTTGGCTTAAGTCAGCCGCAGGACAAGAGCTTTGGTTTGAAATATTAACTTCAAATAATTCTTATCATTTCAAAGAAATGTTAGCTTGTCCAAATAAATTTAAAGTTGTGATAGACGACATATATACTGATTTTGGTGCTACTCCTCAAATTCAGCAAGCTTTGAAAGATAATGTAAAAATGCAGGAAGATAAACTTACGCAACAAATGTCTAGGTTAAGAATTCCTGATGCGGTTAAAAAAGGCATATCTTTTCAGGATTGGACTGCAAATCGAAAAAATAATGTAAACTCAATGAATTTATAAAATTTAAAATTCAAGCGCCGCGCTATATAATTATTTAGGCATATATTTTTTGATTTCTTCAACTAAATCAAGCCTTTCCCATGAGAAACCACCATCTACTTCTGCTTCACGTCCAAAATGACCATAAGCCGCGGTTCTGGCATAAATTGGCTTATTAAGCTGAAGCTTAGTCCGCATACCTTTTGGCGTCAGATCTACAACTTTGTGAATAATATCAATAATTTCGCTCTCTGGAATAATGCCTGTACCATGCGTACTTACGTATATTGATAAAGGTTTTGCAACCCCAATAGCATATGCAATTTGTATTGTGCATTTTTCAGCAAGGCCGCTTGCCACAATATTTTTAGCGATGTAACGCGCGGCATATGCTCCAGACCTGTCAACTTTAGATGGATCCTTGCCAGAAAATGCGCCGCCGCCGTGTGGAGCAGCGCCGCCGTATGTATCTACAATAATTTTACGACCTGTAAGACCAGTATCTCCAACTGGCCCCCCAATAGTAAACCTTCCTGTAGGGTTTACCAGGAATTTTGAATCGCTACACATCCATCCTTCAGGAAGAGCCTGAACCACGTATGGCTTAATTAGGTCTTTAACGTCTTTTTGGCTTAAATTTTCATCGTGTTGGATTGAAACTAATATATTATCAACGCCTACAGGTTTCCCATCTTTATACTGTATTGAAATCTGGCTTTTGGCATCAGGACCTACGCCTTTTAATGCTCCAAGGTGAATAGCGCCAAAAATAGTTCTAAGAATTTTATGAGCATAATATATAGGGGCAGGCATAAGGTTTTTTGTTTCATTGCATGCATATCCAAACATAATGCCCTGATCACCAGCACCTTCCTCTTTATTTTCATCACCATCCACACCCATGGCAATATCTGGCGATTGTCTATTTAGGTTAATATCAACGGTAATTGTATCTGCGTTAAAAGGGTCTTTATCGTAACCTATTGATTTAACAGCATTTCTTACGATTTTTTCAATTTCTTCCTTAGAAATTTCAGGACCTCTAATTTCACCAGCAACCACTATTCTGTTATACATTGCCAGGCATTCTACCGCCACTTTTGCCATAGGATCACGCTTAAGGTAAGTATCTAAAATGCTATCAGATACCATGTCACATAGTTTATCCGGGTGACCTTCAGATACTGATTCACTAGTAAATATATAGTCCTTAACGCGCTTATATTCCATAACAATCCTTAATTTCTAAATGTGTTTAATAACTAAATTCTACTAATAATTGACAAACTTGCAAGAAATATAAGTATTTTTAATTGACTGAAAACTATGAAAATTATTAAGTAAGTTTTTATTAATGTTTAAAAATTAATTTTTTTACTTTTATTAAATATATATTTAGGGTAAACTTTATATATGAGGGAAAAGTATAGCCTGAAAAATCTGTTATGATTTTGACTATGCTTGATATGTAAAATTTAATAATTGGGTAAATTATTATGAAAGAATTTAATAAATTTATGAGTTCAGTTGAAAGATTTCAAGATGATATCGATCATTTAAACGATGCTGTCGCAAGTCGTGATCTTGCTACTGAAATGGGACAAAAAAGATTCAAAAATGCTGGAAAAGATTTAGAAATCAGCTTAAAAAATGTTGCAGAGAGTGTAGTTCCTACATTTAAAGCATTTGGCGCAGAAGTAGACAATGATGATTTAAAGAAATTAAAATTAGAATTTAAAGCATTTGAAAAAGAAGTTGCAGAAGCAAAAAAAGCTGAAAAAGCTGGAGATAGACAATTATTTAATATGAAAATGAAAATTGCTTGTACCAACTTGTTAGCAAAATTCTTAATTTTCGTTGATAAAGCTATTAAAAAGATTACAGGAAAAGTAACAAATCTATCGGAAAAAACTGTTAATAAAGTAAAAGACCTTAAAGTTCAGAGAGGTTTAAAATCAACTGAAAATAAGGACATGGCA
Source organism: Alphaproteobacteria bacterium 33-17 (assembly GCA_001897445.1). Lineage (NCBI taxonomy): Bacteria > Pseudomonadati > Pseudomonadota > Alphaproteobacteria > Alphaproteobacteria bacterium 33-17. The sequence goes on from MKSX01000030.1 coordinate 14,250, forward strand.
TCTAGTCGTATCGGCGCTTTAAATACAAGTAAATTTAATATCACAACAAATTTTAATAGTGTGAAAGATAAACTTGATGATGTTATCAAAGCTCAAGAAAAAGGACTTAAGACTTTAAAAGAACAGGCGAAATCTATTGAAAAATTACTTTCAAGCGTAAAAGGTGTAAATATTAAAAATTTTGACCAGAAAGCGCTTTCAGCACAGTTAAAAAGTTTAAATTCTGCAATTTCTTCGATTGAAAAATCTTTAGAAGCAAGAAAAAAACAGCTTAATACATTAAGAAAAGATTTTAAAACAACTACAAAACCTTTAAATCCTGGTAAAGTAGGTTCAATGAAATCACAAGCTAAGTCTGCTAATAAGCATAGTATTAGTGGAAATGGTAAGTTAAATGCGGTTCAGGCTAAGGCTATTGAAATGATGGGTGCTAATGCATTCAATGCTAAAATTAATGAATTTGTTGAAGATGAAATTAAAGCGCTTTTTAAGGGTCAACCTAGAATGAAAGCTACATATGGTAGTTACAAAGAGTTCAAGCAATTTGTTATGTCTGACAAAAATAAGACAAATCCTGATGTTCAAGGATATTGGGCTGCTAAGCAAATGATTAAAGAAAAAGCTATTGAGACTTGGAAAGAATTCATTAATAAAAGTGAAGGAATTGTTTCTGATGTTAAATCAAACAATAAACAATCTGTAGTTAAAAAAGCTAAGGTTGGTTTAGAAAAAGCTGGTAGTGCCGTTAAAGGATTTGGTTCTTCAGCTTGGAATAAAGCTAAATCTTGGGTTTCTAGAACTGATGCTAGTAAAGCTGAAGGTCAAAGCCAAGGACAAGGTCCTAAATAATAATATAAACCTTTAAAGTTTATAGCAAGGGGGCTTCTTCGGAAGCCCTTTTTGTTTGTTAATTGCTAAAGCAAAATGCTTCGCATTTTTAATACTGACGTTGCAGCATATTCTGTTGTCATCGCGAGGAAAATGGAGTTTTCCGTGGCGATCCATGTTGTAAATGAGGCAATTTCATCGCAATGATCGTCACCGAAACTTTGAACTTCTAAAATTATGAGGAATGTAAAGCATTAAGTGATAATCCAGAAAAACAACAACCTATAATAGTTAAAAAATTTACTATTTTTATAAATTATGGTATGATTAAATTATTATAACAAAATACCTTAAGGAAGGTTCACTATGGGTGACAAAAAAAACAAACCAAATTTAGACGTTGAAAGCACCATAAAACAAGGTTTAATGGAAGGGGCGGCATCGGGAAATATCGATGTTATAAAATACGCAACAAAGCAAATTAAGGAAAATAAGTCTAGTCTAACCGACTATATGCAAAAGCAGTACGATGATTTAGGTTTATCAAATCCGCTTATCGAGGCATCCAGAAACGGTCATGTAAACGTTCTAAAACATTTTGTGAATGAAGGTGTTGAGGTTAATGGAGGATTAATTGCTGACGCTACAACAAATCTTGCAAGACTTCATAAAAACGGGAAAGTTAGTAAGGAAAAATACGAAGAAGGTATTAAAACCCTTGATGACTTAGCAAACAGATATATTGCTAAAGCAACGCTTATGCCTGCTATTGAAAATGGTGAGTTTATGGAAGTTAAGAATATTTTAGACTCCGTATCTAAAAACCCTAAAGACAGGGCAAATTTCCTAAACAACACCACATTTGATGGCTACAAGCATGAAACACCTGTTGCAGTTGCTATTAAAAGCGGCGATGTTCGCATGGTGGATATTTTACAAAAAGAAGGTGCTGAAGTTGAGCCTTCAAGTCTTTATATGCTCAGCAGAAAAATTCAATCAGATAAAACTATTTCAGCCGAAGAAAAAAATACTCAGCAGGAAATTTTAAGTAACGTTTTAGACAGAGTTATGGCGAAAAACGGTGTAGAATCACCTGCAAAATCTGGTTTAGGAAATATCGATTTATCGGGTGTTAAACTTGATAGCATTAAAGTCGCGGATAATAAGGGTAAAAATAATACGGCTTCTAAAGGAAACCTTCAGAAAGAAGTGAATCAGATAAAGCGTACTTTAAGCCAAAAAGTGCTTGATAATCCTAGTGATAAAGACGTATTAAACGCTGCCAAGGCCGCAAACAAGCCTAAAAAAGCAGGTAGGGAAGTTTAAGCTTTTCTTTAAAACTATATTTGCATGGAATCATCCTTATTAGCAATGCATTTATTAGGATAAAGATTAATATTAGCATACTCATGCAAATTTTTAGCAAGTTTATAATCTATTTCTGGTATACCTGTAAATAAAAACCTTTTATCAGTAGGAGTTAGGTTTTTTTCAATTTCCCTAATAATATCATTGTTAACGCTTAGTAAACCACGAATTTTAGTTCTCCATTCATTTAAATCTTGGTAATTTTTATTCAGGCAGGCATAAAAGCTTTGTAACGCGTTAATTTTTACAGACTCATCGCATATAACATTATTGTAATTATAAATGTAACTTTCTAAAAATGCAAAAGCAGACAATACAGGATTTTCAGACTTTATAACATCATCTAATTCTTCTGAAAGATCAATTTCTGCAAGATTATCAGGTATTTTAGCCCCAAAGAGTATCAGAATAGAAGATGCTATATCATGCTTAGATCTTAAAGCGTGTACCAATGACTTATTAAGGTGAATATCTGACTGCAAGTGTATATTGTTTTGTAATAATGTGATTGCCATTATTATTTTGTCGTGTTTTATAGAGTAATATAGTGGTGAATGAAATTTTGATTCAGTAAATTCATATGGCTGAATTGGATCGGCGCCTCTTTTTAATGTCTTTCTTAATAATCTATTTTCATTATTTTGTATTGCATAAACCATTATTTGATTAAGTTCACTCTGACTTAAATTATATTTTTTTGCTGATAACAATAGTTCGATAAGGCTTGTTTTAAAATTTCTTGTTAAATATCTAATTTTAAATACAGAAAAAATAGAGTATTTATTAATTTTAAAAGGCTTTTCACTATTAAGAATGTTTTTGGAAACCTGAACAGGATTTTGATATTCAAATATAAAGTGCTTAATATTAGATTTAGTTGTAGCGCCATAAGCAATTAAAAGTGCTATAGGTTTAGTATATTTTCCAGTAATATTAAGCTGTAAAAGTAAATCTAAACCTGTTTGTTTTTTAGCATTTGTAATATTAATATCAATATTTTCACTTATTAGAAGTGCCAAGTATCTAAACATACTGACTGCATCTTTTTTAAACGTGCGTACTACATAATGAAGTAAAGGCTCTCCCAGAGAATTTTTCTGATTAACGTTATAGCCTGATATAAAAAGAAAACATGCATGATTAAAATGATTTCTTTCAATTGCTATATGCATAGAATCCATATGATCTTTGGTCTCAAGATAAAAATCAGCACCGTGATTAATTAATATGTGGATAAGCTGAAATGTCTTTCCGTATAATATTGCATCATGTAGCCCTGTATACGATAAATAATCCCTGTGATTAGGGTCTGCTCCGTACTCAAGTAAAGTTTCTATAATATTGATATTAGATGCTATTATAGCATTATAAAGTGGCGTTCTGTTCAGATGATTTTCTACATTTGGATCTGCGCCAGCCTTGCAAAGTAAAGACGTTATCTGCAAGCAATATGGTATACAAGATTTTGCCGCAACATGAAGAGCAGTGTCTGTATCTTCATACCTAAAGTCAAGATTAGGTTCTTTCTTAATTATAAGTTTTAAAATTGTCAGATTAGCATGTGTTACAGTGGATAAAAAAGCCTTATTTAACTCATCTGACCCAGGAAGTATATGATTTTGCTTTATAAGTTGCTGCGCTTTATGATGCTTATTTTGCTTAAGATATTGCTCAAACTTATTTAGTTTAACTGTTTTTTGCCTTTTAGTTAGTCTGGGAAGTGCATCCTCAAGTAACTCGGATTCTGCTTTACGTTTCATATGGCATAATATAATAGGTTAATTAAGCTTAGATTAATTAATTTTATGTTAGTATGCAAGAGAATCGTATTAAAATAAGCGTCATTATATAATGTTTTACATAGCACCAAGGATTTTAGCGGGATTAAGCGGCTTTTTGCCTTTTCTCATAGAAAAGTAAAGACACGGGTTTTTTACGCTGCCAGAGCTTCCCACATGACCAATAACTTCACCTTGGTCAATTTTATCTCCCTGATTAATCAGAATGTTATCTAAATGAGCATATGTCGTAAATGTATTTTGATCATGTTTTACAATCACCATATTGCCAAAATCAGATATTTCATCGCCCGCATAAACTACTTCACCGCTTTTAGGGGCTATTATTTCAGTGCCTTTGCTTGCTTTAATTACAATACCATCATTTTTGATACCAGATGCTTGAGTGCCAAACTTGCTGATAATCTGCCCTTTTACTGGCCATATATAATTTTTATTATCATATTTTTTGGCAATTTTTTTAGTAGTTTTTTTAATGGTTTGGTACGACTCAGCTTGCTCATCATTACTTATATCAATATGCTCAGCGTAGGTTTTTTGTGTAATAACTTCTTCCTTTATATAAGGTTTTGCTGCCTGAGTTACAGTGCCTTTTGCCTTGCTAACGGCTATAGGGGAGTGAATTTTGATAATATCGCCAATCACCAGCTCATAGGGTTCGTTTAGATGATTATTTGCAATAATCTTGCGTGGGCTGAGCTTATATTGTCTTGATAACATATAAACAGTTTCGCCATTTTTTACCTCATGATAAACAAATACGCCATTTTCATCGCTTGAAACTTTAGAATTAGGCTGAATATTTGAAGGTTGTTGCTGTTCACCTTCAGCATAGTTTGTAACAATTTTTGAAGGTACAAATTCTGGTTTTGGAGCTGTGACTGGTTTTAAAGCCTGACCTTTTTTTATGGTTGGTCTTTTTTTAGCCTCGCCATAATATTTATCGCCAATATTAGCTACTTCAGCAGCATCCTGTTCAAAATGCTCGCATGAAAATAGCAAAAATATTGCTGCAAATAGGGTGAGAAATCTGGAGATTGACATAGATTCTAATATCTTCCTAAGCAATCATAAAAGTCATATATGTTTAAAATTAGTGGTGTGCAATTTTCGGAAACCTTTACTAAAGTTTCTAAATAGCTAGTTAAATGATCTTCAACTCTTTTTAAAATGCCAGTATTTTCCAGTCCTTTTAAAAAGTGGTAGCCAATATAAACTGCTGGAACTGCGATGATCAGATACCATTTAAAAAGTATTGTATGTATAAATATACCAGCTGGACTGGCTTTCATCCAACCAAAAAATTGACCGAAATTTTTGAATTTATCAAGATCCATTAGTTACACCCTGTTATAGTCGATATAAAAATAATTATATCAAAAACAATAACTTATTCAAATTAAATTTAACTTGTGGTAGTCTAGCAGAAAATATGGGGGTTATCATTATGGATTTTTTTATACAAAGCAGGCAGCGCAGACTTAGAAGGAACGAGGCTATCAGAGCTTTAGTTCAGGAAAGTTTTATCAGAGAAGCTGATTTGATTTTACCCCTTTTTATAATCGAAGGTGATAGTATTCGTCAGGAAATACCTTCTATGCCTGGTGTTTTCAGGCTTTCGATTAACGAAGCTTTGTCAGTAGTTAATGAAGCAATGCTGCTTGGTATTAGATCATTTGCGCTGTTTCCATGTATAGATAGCTCCTTAAAAGACGCAGATGGTAGTGAAGCCATGAATTCAAATAATCTTATTTGCAGAGCTGTAAGGGAAATTAAAAGGCGCTATTCCGATGCTTTTATTATATGTGATGTAGCCCTCGACCCGTATACTACACATGGTCATGATGGTGTTTTAGGGGTGGACGGAGACGTTGACAATGATGCAACCATCGAGATTCTTGCAAATCAGGCACTTATTCTTGCCAATAGCGGGTGTGACGCAGTTGCGCCTTCAGATATGATGGACGGAAGAATAGGGTATATTAGAACGGTTTTAGATAGTAGTGGCTTTGAAAATACAATCATAATTGCCTATGCAGCTAAATATGCGTCAAGCTTTTATGGCGCATTCAGAGATGCTGTTGGTTCAAAATCTCTTCTCGGTATCGCTGATAAAAAAACCTATCAAATGAATCCAGCAAATAGTATTGAAGCTTTACGTGAAGTAGCGTCAGATGTTGCAGAAGGTGCTGATATTGTGCTAATTAAGCCAGGCCTACATTATTTAGACATTATTCTACAAACAAAACTTGAGTTTGATGTGCCAGTATTTGCATACCATGTGAGTGGCGAATATTCTATGCTAAAATTTGCCGAAGAAAAGGGGGTGTTAGACTATAACAAAGCAATTATGGAAACCATGCTATGCTTTAAAAGAGCAGGTGCTTCAGGTATTTTTACATATGCCGCGATCGATGTAGCAAGGATTATTAGAGGATTGGTGTAGTATCCTCATTAAAGCTTATAATTGTACGGTCATGGTTTGGATTATAGATACTTTAATATCAACCCCGTACCATTCCATCTACAATGTTAATGGTGTAGTCGCACATAGATGCAAGTTCCTGGTCGTGGGTGACTACTATGATAGTACGGTCACCTTCGCTAACAATCTTTTTGAATAGATCAAACACGTTTTTAGCATTTTTTGTATCAAGGTTACCTGTTGGTTCATCTGCTAAAAGCAAGGTGGGGTTATTTGCCATAGCTCTTGCAATTGCTACCCTTTGGCGCTGACCACCAGATAATTGCTTCGGAAACTTATTTTCAAGACCGCTTAGATTAAAATATTCGGTAAGTTCCATTGCTTTTTTCTCGGCTTCCTGTTCATCTGCAATACCTTTTTTAAGCATTGGCAGCATAATATTTTCCAGAACATTAAACTCAGATAATAAAAAGTGAAACTGAAAGATAAACCCAAGTTTATTAAGCCTGCAGTTTTCCTGTTCTGCTTTTGAGGCGGATGTCATGTTAACGCCATCAATAAAAATTTCGCCTTTTGTAGGGTTGTCGAGTAATCCAAGCAGGTATAGTAACGTTGACTTTCCTGATCCTGAAGGACCTATAATTGAAACTAGTTTCCCCTTAGGTATCGAGATATTAACGTCTTTAAGCAAAGTTGCGGTAATTTCACCGTTTGTAATTTCTAAGGTAACATTTTGCGCTTTAACAATTTCCATTATACTGCGCCCCTTATAATATTTACAGGAACGGTTGATGATGCTCTGCTTGCTGGCATCCAGCTTGATAACGCCGAAATTATAATAGCTGAAACCCATGCTGCTAAATAAAGATAATTAGAACGGTACAATATGAACCCGTCCATAGTCATGAAGCTGCCTTCCTCAATTCTAAAATTGATAACAGATAGACCTTCCATTATAATAAAGCCCAGTATGCAGCCAATAATTCCGCCAAATGCGCCCATTATCAAACCTTGATACACAAATATTTTCTTAATATCTGACTCTGAAAAACCAATAGATTTTAATATTGCTACGTCTCTGGTTTTTTCGTTAACCATGTTTGATACAATATTATATATACCAAATGAAGCGACAATTATTATTGCGAAAATTGTTGAGTAAATAACGCCATTTTGCACTTTAAATATGCTGAAAACGTTGCTATTGCTTTCTTCCCAGCCTTCAGTTTTATAACCAAACTGGCTTTCAATCTTTTTAGCAGTTTCACGAGCGGTATTGATATCTTTAAGCTTAAGTCTGATAAGATTAATCCGGTTGTTTTTTTGCTCAAGTATCTGTACTTTCTTAAGCAATAAATATGCCTGTCCGCTATCCACTGAGGTAATACCTGTTTGAAATATACCAACCACCTTTACTAAAAGCGATACGCCTTTTGAAGATGTGATTTTGATTTTATCTTTATAACTCACGCCTAGTTTTTTGGCTAGTAACTTACCTACTATAACTGCGTTAACGGAGCTTTCCAGTTCCGAAAGACTACCAACTATCATATCCCGTTCAAGGTTACTTACGGTTTTTTCTTCTTTAGGGTTAATTCCAATAGCTAAAGCACCAACTTCTTTGCTGCCATAACGTAAAAATGCCTGACTTTGCAGGCTGTTTACGTATTTAATATCTGGCTCTGAATCCAGATATTCATTGATCATTTTATAGTTTCTGATGCCCTTAATTTCATTGTCGGGCTTTAAATTATTTAGAACTACTATTTTATCTGGGTATTTTTCAAAAATTGCCTGAGTTTTAGGGTTGCGATATTCATCTTTAATCGTAACATGCGGCGAAATATCGATAACTTTATCAACAAAAAATTGCTGCATACCTTTTAGCATAGCGGTAAGTGAAATGAAGAAGCTAACACCAACTGCTATACCGATAACAGCAACAATAGTTTGCCGTCTGCGGTTAATTAGGTATTTGTAAGCAATGTTAAGTATTAGGTTCATAATTTTTATTTAATGATTATTTTGTCATCCATAGTAAGACCCGAGATAACCTCAATCATATTACCATTTGTAATCCCGGTTTCTATGTCTTGCATTGTCTCACCGCTCCACTTCTTAAGCTTTACCTGATTGTTTTTAACAGCATCTACAGGTATAAACATAGCATCTTGCTTTATTTCTTTTACAACGTTTACGTCCACTGTCATACCAATTTTTAGGCTTGGATTATTATCATTTGGAACAGACACAAATATTCTAAAGTTACGGTTTACTTCATCGCCCTGAGGAGTAATGGATTCCACAATACCTTCAGGAAAGTCGCTTGATAAAGAGTTTGGTTTAATTATAACCTTTTGCCTGTTTTTTATATCTAAAATATCTTCTTCATCGATTTCGGCTTCAATCCTGATTTTATCATCAGCAATATAGATTAGTGGCTTTTCAGGATTTACAAATTCACCTATATCAAGATCCTGTTTTACTACAATACCATCAAATGGCGCTCTGATGTTATATTTATCAAGTAACTTTTCTTCAGCTATGATTTTGCTGTTAATGTTTTTTAACTGGCTTTCTAAGTTTTCAAAATAGCTATTACTTACAAACTTTTTATCATGAAGCGCTCTGCTTCTTTGAAGTTCGCTTTGTAGAAAATCACGCTGAGCTATCATAGAGTTTAATATTGCTTCTTCATATGAATTATCAAGTTTGGCTAGTATATCGCCTTTTTTAACTTCTTGCCCTTCATGTGATAAGATTTCTGTTATTTTAGAATTTACCTCAGAGACAATAGTTGTAGAATTTTTTGCTTTAACAAGACCATTGCCATAAATAGCAACAACTAAATCTTTTTTAATTGGTGAAATTGTTACATCGCCTTTGCTAAATATTTTAAAGCCAATAACAGCTACTGCAGCGAGTAAGGAAATTTTAACAATTTTGGCGTTTAATTTGATCATTTTCGTTTTCAATTTATAAAATAGATATTGCACAAAAATCCTAATATATTAATATAATTACAATACATTAAAATAAAATCTTTTTCTAGTTAAAAACCTTAGGTACTAAAAATGGCTTCGTCAATAGAATCAATACAAAGAATGTTAAAATTAGTAATGGAAGAGAAGAAAAAGCCTCTAAATGAAATTATTAAAGGTTTGATGAACAGAGAAAAGCCTGTTTTACCATTAATTAAACCCAGTAAGAAAATTAGTCAGGGTTTTATAGATCGCAGGTGGAACATTCTAAAAGAGCATACTAACGCAACTGATGAGGATCAGGAAAAATTATTAGATTCTAGTAAACCAATTGAAGACTATTCAGTTTACGAAAACAACATTGAAAACTTCATCGGAATGGCAAGTATGCCTATAGGACTTATAGGTCCTTTAAAAATAAACGGGGCATTCGCTGAGGGCGAGTATTATGTTCCGCTTGCAACTACCGAGGCAGCCCTTGTTGCTTCATATAATAGGGGCGCGATGGTAATTGGTGCATCAGGTGGATGTACCACATTTATATTGAATGAAGGTGTTTCAAGAGTTCCAGGTTTTGTATTTAACACTATGATTGATTCAGGGCAGTTTATTTTATGGGTTAGCGATAAGCTTGATATTTTTAAAGGAATAGTAGAAGACACAACTAAGCACGGAAAGCTTGTTGACTTAAATACTACTTTAGAAGGTAACCACGTTTACCTTGATTTTGAGTTTACTACTGGTGATGCAGCAGGTCAGAACATGGTAACAATTTCTACCAATGCAATATATAATTATATTTTAGAAAACTGCCCTATAAAGCCAGTGCATTCATACATTGAAGCAAATTTTTCAGGTGATAAAAAAGCAAATGCCCAGTCTTTCCAAAATGTTCGCGGGAAAAAAGTGGTAGCAGAAGTAATTATACCAGGCAAGGTTATTGAAGATTTACTTCATACAACGGCTGAAAAAATGGCAAAGCAGTGGGTATTGTCGGCGGTAGGCAGCATTATGAGCGGCTCAATTGGTGTGCAGGCGCATATTGCCAATGGTTTGGCAGCTCTTTATATAGCAACTGGGCAGGATGCTGCATGTGTATCAGAGTCATCCATCGGCATTACTCGTGCGGAGCTTACAAATGACGGATCTTTATATGTATGCCTAACACTTCCAAATATTATTACAGGCACAATAGGTGGCGGTACAAAGCTTCCAAGTCAGTCGGCTGCACTTAATATAATGAACTGCTTGGGGGCAGGGAATTCAAGGAAATTTTCAGAAATATGTGCTGCAATGTGCTTAGCTGGTGAGTTATCAATAGCAGGGGCAATTTCAGCGGAACACTTTACAAGAGCGCATCAAAATTTAGCAAGAGGGAAAAATGGCAAGTAATAACGACAATATATTTTTAAGACTATGGCAATACCAAAAAGAAAGATTTCCACTTATCGCTCATGGTATTTTAATACTGGCCTTTGTGCTTGCCGGAATGTTCATCTCAAGAATATTACGTGGTGATATTAGCTTCCCTGACTTTAATATAATGGCAATGTGCTTTGTATGCGTGCTGTTTATATTTTTACAATTACGTATAGCTGATGAGTTTAAAGACTTTGAAGATGACAAAAACTTCAGACCCTACAGACCAGTTCCAAGAGGGCTTATAAGCCTTAAAGAGCTTTTTGTTTTAGGTATTATTACATGCGCTGCACAGCTTTATATAACATATTCGCTTAATATAAATCTAACATATTTGCTTATAGCGGTTTGGGTATATTTAGGTTTAATGAGCGTTGAGTTTTTTGCTGTAGACTGGCTTAAAGCAAGACCATTTACATATATGTGGTCGCACATGATAATCATAATGTTAATCAACCTATTTATTTCAGCATTTGACTGGGTTTTACAAGGTAATTCAATGCCTGAAGGATTAATATTTTTCTTGCTAATGAGCTTTGGCGGTGGGTTTACTTTTGAAATTGGTAGGAAAATAAGATCGCCTGAAATTGAAGAAAAAGGCGTAGAAACTTACTCAGTTGTATGGGGTATGAAAAAGGCTACATACGCATGGTTTGGTGCTTTATCTCTACTATTTGGTGGGGGTATAATAACATCTTTTTATACTGGATACACTGTTTTAGCGGCAATAGTTACTATAGTTATGATGGCGTTAAATATATCTACAGGGCTAAAATTTATAGCAAAACCTACGCCTGCATTATCTAAGAAAATTGACACATTTTCAGGGCTTAGCGTTTTAATGGGATATTTGGCAATTGGCATCGTGCCATTAATACACAAAGTTTATTTTCAGTAATCTAGCGGAGCATAATAATGCAGTATATATACACACAAAAAGACCCTATCAATGTAGCGAAAATTGGTGGAAAATCCGCATCACTTGCTAAAATGAATAAAGGCGGCTTTACAATACCTGAATGGTTTGCAATTTCTCCTCAGGCTTTCCTTGATTCGCTGACAACTGAGCAAAAAGAAATGCTCCAGGATCATAGAGTTGAAGAAGTATTCGCTAAGCTTGAAATTAACCAAAAAGTCAAAGATGAAATCTCTAAAACTGTAGCAAAATTAGGACTTCACAAGTGTAAAATGGCGGTAAGATCTTCGGGCGTCATTGAAGATGGTAAAGAAAATTCATTTGCAGGGCAGTTTGAAAGCTACTTATGGGTAACAGAAGCTGAGTTATTTGAATACGTAAAAAAAGTTTGGCATTCAGGCTTTAGCGAAAGAATTTTTGAATATTATAAACAGCGTGATATCGATCCGTTATTTAGCTCGCCTGCAGTTTTAGTACAAAAAATGGTAAATGCCGATAAAGCTGGGGTAATATTTAGCGTTGACCCTGTTGAATATAACCCTAATAAAATGGTGCTTTCTGTTACTAAAGGCGTAGGTGACAAGCTCATGACAGGTGAGGTAGACGGTGATACTTATTATTTAAGCCGTAAAGGGGAAATACTGAAATCTGATTTAATAGAAGACAATCACCCAATACTTAGCAAGTCAGAATGCAAGCAGGTTGGAGAGCTTGCTGTGAAAGTTGAGAAATATTTTCAGTCCCCGCAAGATATTGAATGGGCAATTGAAAATAAGAAAGTTTATTTACTTCAGTCAAGACCGATTACTACTATTAAAAACGCTTCTAAGCATGTTACCACCCTTTGGGACAATAGTAATATTGTTGAAAGCTACTCTGGCATTGTATCGCCACTTACATTTTCTTTTGCAAGCACTGTTTATTCTGCCGTTTACAAAAGATTTTCTGAAATTATGGGTGTTCCGCGCAGTGTTATTTCCGAAAACCTCATAGTTTATGATAACTTCCTTGGTTTTATTAACGGAAGAATGTATTACAACTTGCTTAACTGGTATAAAATGATCATGTATCTGCCTGGGTTTACGCTTAATAGTAAGTTCATGGAGCAGATGATGGGCGTATCTGAGCCATTACCAGATAAAATCATGAGCCAGATTACTATAAAAACCTATACCACAAAAGATAAGCTTATTGCATGGTACAGGCTGATTATTTCTTCTGTGCAGTCACTTTATCAATTTATCAGGCTTGAACAAGAAATTAAGTACTTTTTTGATTTACTCCAAAAAACACTTTCCTGTTCTTCAAGTGACATTGAAAATATGACTTTAGATGAGCTGGGAACCTATTTCCGTAATTTAGAGAAAGCTTTGATAAACAACTGGAACGCACCGCTTATCAATGACTTTTACTGTATGATTTTCTTTGGTTTATCAAGAAAATTACTTAACAAATACCTTGGCAAAGAAGGTGAAGAACTACATAATTCTTTCCTCAAGCACCAGGGAAATATTATTAGCGCAGAACCAGCTAAAAGAATTAAACAAATGGCTAAAGTTGCAGCAAAAAATAGCGCGCTTTTAGATGCATTAAAATCAGAAAATCAGGAAAAAATCGTTGCTGCAATTAAGGCAGACAAAGAGTTTTCAGAGCTATACTATAGTTATTTAGATAAATTTGCAGATAGATGTTTGCAAGAGTTAAAGCTGGAAAGCCTTACGCTTGATGAAGACCCGTCAACATTCCAAAACACAATCTTAACATTTGCATTAAGTAATAATACAAACGACCATGAAGAAGAAAGCGATGATACAGAACCATACAATAAACTAAATAGCATGTTAAGCCACAAGCCAATTATGCTTGCCGTAACTAAATGGGTTATAAAACATGCGGTAAGGCTGGTTAGAAATCGTGAGAATCTTCGCTTTGAACGTACAAGACTGTTTGGAACTATTCGTAAAATATCAATTGCTACAGGTAAAAAGCTTTTAGCAATGGGTAAGCTAGAGCATTACCGTGATATTTTTTACTTAGAGCTTGATGAAATACTGGGAATGTTTGAGGGAAGGCTTACAACTCTTAATCTTAAAAATCTGGTTGCTATCAGAAAAGAAGAGGCAGCTAATTATGAGAATATGGAAGATCCGCCGCAAAGATTCTTTATTACAGGGGCGGTATCGCTAAGTTTCGATAACATTGTTGCATCACGCCCCGAGGCTGATACATCCGATCCTAATGTACGTAAAGGTATTGGCTGCTGCCCAGGAATTCTAAGAGGCAAAGTTAGGGTGATTCATAATCCTAAAGAAGATATGTTAGCTCCGGGTGAAATACTGGTTGCTAAATTTACAGATCCAGGCTGGATCATGTTATTTGCCAATGCATCTGGTATTTTAGTGGAAAGAGGAAGCTTGCTTTCGCATTCGGCAATTGTTGCTCGTGAAATGGGAATACCGGCTGTAGTTTCGGTTCACGGACTTATGGAATGGCTAAAAACAGGTGATGAAGTTGAATTTGATGGCGCTACAGGCGTAATTACAAGAATTATTAAAGAGTAGGTATAGACATGAGTTCTGAAATTGCGGCAAAAGCTAGTTTTGAAATAATAAGATATGCCCAGTGCTGGGAAGACGCGGATATTCTGGTTAAAGGTCTTGATGTTAAAGAAGGTGACGTATGTCTGTCGATTGCATCAGCTGGTGATAATAGTTTTGCAATGCTGGTTAACAACCCTAAAAAAGTAATCTGCATGGATTTAAGTCAGGCGCAGCTTTACTGCGTAGAATTAAGAGTTGCTTGCTACAAACATTTATCACATCAGGAATTTTTAGAGCTGCTTGGTTCATATGACTCAAATAACAGACTTAAAATTTATGAAAAAATAAGACCGTATATAAGTAAAGAAGCACAGGAATTTTGGGATGATAAAAAAGATATGATAGAAAAATTCGGTGCTGCAGGAACAGGTAAATTTGAAAAATACTTTGCTATTTTCAGAGACTTTGTATTACCCCTTACTCAGTCATCAAGCAATCTTAAAAAAGTTGCAGAATCTATGACAAAAGCTGAGCGTGAAGAGTTTTACGATAACAAATGGAATAATTTTATGTGGAGATCGCTTATAAAATTATTCTTCTCTAAAACTGTCATGGGTATTATGGGTAGAGATCCTTCGTTTTTCAATTACGTAGAAGGCAGCATGTATGACCATATATCGGGCAGAATAAAACATGCGTTTACTAATCTTGATCCGTCACTTAACCCATATTTTTACTGGATTTTAACAGGCAAGCATTCTAAAAACGCACTGCCAATGAATTTAAGACCAGAAAACTTTGAGATTATCAAAAAGAATATAGACAGGCTTGAATGGCATAAAATGTCATTTGAAGATGTTGTTAAAAAATGCCAGTCTGAAAATCTAAAAATCAATAAGTTTAACTTAAGCGACATTTTTGAATATATGTCGGTAGATAACTACAGAACGATTTTAAATCAAATTTTGTCAGTCAGTGACAAAGGCGCACGCTTAGCATACTGGAATATGTTAGTTCCGCGCTCAAGACCAGACGATATGGCAAATAAAATTAAGAAACTTGAGGATTTAAGCAAAGACTTATTTTACAATGATAAAGCCTTTTTCTACTGTAATTTTCACATAGAAGAGGTGATTTAATCCATGCCTTTGGTAAGTATTACCGAGTGTTATTATATTGCTGCAATTGTACTAAGCATATCATTTTTTAATATTGTGCTTAGCAGAATTGCGGGTTATTTCAATATTCAGGATGAATTTCAGCGAAAAGCTGTGCATGTTACAGTTGGTATTGCTACAATATCATATCCGTTTATCTTTGATTCTTACCACGGCGCTATCCTCACCAATATCATATTAGTTGCGTTATCTTTATTAATTAAAAAAGTGAAATTCTTTTACAACTTAGCTGGAAAGTCGCTTTACGCAGTTAAAAGAAAATCAAAGGGCGAATTTTATTTTTTAATAGGTTCTGGCGCTCTTGCTTACCTTTCAATGCACAACATTTTTATTTACGTTGTCTCTATGTCACTGCTTACATTCTCAGACACTGTAGCGGCATTAATAGGCGTAAATTATGCCAAGGTATCCTTTAGTGGTGTTGATGGTAAAAAAAGCTATGAGGGAATGTTTACCTTCTTTATTTTCAGCTTAGTACTAATATTAATTACAATGCTTTTGCTTTCTGACAATCTTTCTATACCTCATAAATCAATGGTGGTGATTGCTACTATTACCGCAATAGTGGTTACTATAATAGAAGCTTGTGCATGGGACGGGCTGGATAATATTCTTATACCGCTTTCAACATATAGCTTACTTAGTAATTTAATACCAAAGCCACTAAGCGTGTTAATGCTGGATCTATCATCGATCATGGTATTTTTAGTACTGGTATATTACAGAAAAGACATAAGGCTTATGACCCAGGCAAAACTTGGGCTATTGCTTATTGCTTTTTACTTATGGGTGGTTAAAGGTTTGTGGTGGTTATTGCCATTTGTAATTGTTAGAGCCGTAGTGCCATTTTTAGTAAAAATTGAACATGAAGCAAGGTTTGATATAAAGGCAGTAATTTCAATGGGGGGCGCACCATTTGTATGGTCTGTTATAAGCCAGCATTTCCCTAATGTAAACTTTTATACAGCGGTTTTAACTGCTGCAATATCAACACTTTCTATTTTGGTAATTATCAGGCTTGATGATAAGAAAATCAAAATATCTACGTCAAATATTGTGCTTTATACTTCAGTAGCGTGCGCACTTATAATGCCAATTTATTATCTATATGATCCCAAGAATATCAAAGAATTTATCATATATCACGCACCTAAAATGTATATAATTTGCTGCATAACCACATTTGGGTTTGTTAGATTTTGTGAAGTTTTATCGAAAAAAATACCAATTTGGAAAAGGCATTTCTTATTTACTATGCTCGCATCTGGATTAGGCATGGTTTAATTTTAACAGGCAAGTATTATGACAACACATATTATATCAAATCTTCAGGAACTAAGTAATTTTGAGTTTGAAATTCCTAACTTAAGTCTGGATCATATCAAGTTTGATAGACCAAATAGCATATTGCTTCATGAAGAAAATTCTAAAATTCGTAATATGCTATCTATTTGGTTTGATCCTCAAATAAAAGAATTCAAAGATAAAAAAGTAGCATACATTGGTCATATTCATGTAGAAAACGAAGATATACTTTTAAAGCTTATAAATGAAGCAAAAGCTTATATCAAAAACAAAGGCTACAACTATGTTATATCACCAATGGATGGCTCAACCTGGAAGAAATACAGACTAGTTGTCGATGGTGATAAAACTATCCCGCCATTTTACTTAGAGCCGCTAACACCTGATTATTTTGTAAAAGGTTTTGTTGATTCTGGATTTAAGCCTATCTCAACCTATTATTCTACATTAGTTACTCCATCATCAGAAAGCCTTGCAAAAATTGATGAAATAACTGCAAATCTTGCGAAATATAATATTACCATAGATAACATCCAAAACTTTTTGCATGATAAACAAAAGTTCATAAATGATATTTATCATCTAACTATCAATGGTTTTGAAGGTAATTATTTATATAGTCCTCTTTCAATTCAGGAATTTTCGGTAATGTATATGCCATTACTTGAAAAACTCGACCCTAAATATTTTGTTGTAGCAGTGCATGAAGGAAAAATAATAGGTTATCTGCTTAATTATCCAAATTATAATGAAATGATGACGGGTAAAATCAATACTTTCGTACTTAAAACCTTAACAGTTGACAGTAAATATGCAGGCAAAAAGATTGGAACCTTATTTTATCATATGGCAAGCAAGCTGGCGCTTCAGGATGGGTTTACAAATGTAATACACTCCTTAATGCAGGAAGATAATTACTCGTTAAAAATCAGTCATAAAATGGGTGCTAAAAATATTCGTAAATATCAGGTATTTGGGTGCGACTTATGAATCTTTATAATATTTTACAAAGCAATAGTAGTGCTACTACAGCAATTATTCATCATGGGCTTTTTAGTAAAAATACTATTACATATAAAGAGCTTGAGGAAAAGAGTAATCATTACGCTAAAGTTTTTAAAAAACACGGAATTAGAAAAAATGATATTATAGTTATGTATATTCCAATAACTATAGAGTTATATGCAATTTTATCTGCCATACTAAAACTTGGTGCGGTTGTAACTTTTATTGAGCCTTCTGCATCTAAAATGTTACTTGAGCATTATAAACAGCTTAAGCCAAAGGCAATTGTTACAACTCCTACAATCTTTGCAGGGCTAAAATTTTTAAATTTGATTAGCCATATTCCTCTTAGATTCACAACAGGTTTTACCCCATTTAACACTATAAACCTGCAAAAATTTGCTGAAAATGAAAGTATTATTGATACAGCAGAAGTGGATGAAGATCACCCAGCTATAATTACCTTTACCAGTGGATCATCTGGCATTCCAAAAGCAATTATAAGAAGTCATGGATTTTTATTAAACCAGCATAAGGCAATTATAGGAACAACTAAGCCTTTTTCAGGTGTGGTTGACATGATTAGCCTGCCGATATTTATTTTATCAAATTTAGGCTCTGCAATAACAACAGTGATTCCTAAAGGCAATTTAAGAAAACCAGCAAATGTAAGCCCTAAAGTATTATGGGAGCAGATCAAAGAAGATCAAGTTAGCAGACTTACTTTCCCACCTATTATCTGTGGCAACCTTGCTGATTATGCAATTCAAAATAAACTCATTAATACTAGTGTGAAGCATATATTTACAGGGGGAGGACCTGTATATCCATCGCTTTTAAAAAAGCTAAGATTAGTTTTTGCAAGCGCCGATATTATAGCAATTTACGGATCAACCGAAGCAGAGCCAATAGCAGACCTTCATTACCGTGAAATAAAAGACATGGATTTTGTGAACATGAATAAGGGGAAAGGCGTTTTAGTTGGTAACATTGTTGAGGCTGCTAAGGTAAAAATTATCAATTTTCATAAAACTTATACCGATTATATAAAGCTTGATAAATCTGAGTTTGATAATATTTCATGTAAGCAAATGGAGTTTGGTGAGATTGTTGTTTCAGGAAATAACGTTGTAAAAAGCTATGTAAATGCTAAAGATAATCTTGATACTAAATTTAGCGTAGATGGGGAAATTTGGCATAGAACGGGCGATAGTGGCTATATTGATCCGCTGGGCAGACTTTGGCTTTTGGGTAGGTATAAGCAGATTATAAACTTTGAGGGCAAACACATTCATCCGTTTAGTGTAGAATGCGCAGCAAACAGCTACGATATTGTTAAAAATGCTGCGTTAGTAATGGTTGATAACAAACGCATTTTAGCGGTTGAAACATATAATAAATCTGATTTAAATGAATTAAAAAATATCAAAAAGGAAATTAATAAAAACTTTGGATTTGACGTTGTTGAGTATATTTCGGTTACAGAAATACCAATGGATAAAAGGCATAACTCTAAAGTTGATTATACCAAAATAAGTAAAACAATTAAATTAAACAAATTAATATAAGTAAGGTATTAAAATGGCGCTATTTTCCAGTTATATTATAAGTTTTATTACATATTTCTTACTTCCAATAATTCCTGTATCTATTTTATATTTTCTTGGTTTGATAGATAGTAAAATCGGCTTGGTAATATGTACGGGGTTGTCAGTGCTGCTGGGTGATGCAAATTACTATTTTTTTGATAAATTATACATCAGAAAAATCAGCAAAAAAATATATGACGTCAAATTCCCCGAAGAAGTTCCGAAAGTTATTATCAAATCTATTGCAACCAAAATATTTTACATTCTATCTATAAGCGTTTTTTACAATACCTTAATCCTGAAAGAAATTATAATCTCAGACTTTGACCTGACTAAAGCAGCTTTAGCATTTTTAATATGCTTTATTGTTGTAGACTTTGCTTTTTGGTTATCTCATCATTTATTTCATGTTTATAAAGGTCTATATAAGAAAACTCACGTATTTCATCATCAGTCAGCACTTACAAGACCTGAAAGCTATCATAAGTTCTTGCTTTCAGAGCATTTATTTATTGGCACTATATTATTTACAGTTTCAATCAGTGTAAAGTTTATATTCGGTATAGATTTAAGCGTTATCGATCAGTCTTATATTGTTGGTTATATATTTTTCTTATATTTCCTTGAGCATTACGGCATGCTGACTCATTCAAATCATGAGTTTATATCTCCAAAACTATTAAAAGTATTTCCGTTTAATATTATTACTACTCCTTGTCATCACGCGATGCACCATGCAAGATTTCATGAAAATACATCACAGCTTACAAGGTTTTGGGAAAAGTGTTTTACTAAAACAGAATCAAAAGATTATCACAAAATCCATGAAAAAATTTGGAGCGGCTCACCACTTAAGTCCTTCAAAGAAAACTTAAATGACTATAAATAGTAACGGAGTGACAATAAGATTTACCATATGTCATTGCTGTATGGGTTCGGAGTATCGGTGACGGAATATTGGAGGAAAAGGGTTGACAATAAGTCTGAAAGGGCTGTTTAAGCGCC